>NZ_JBXFWM010000015.1:0-82773 GCF_056856655.1 Stenotrophomonas sp. STEN033 | reverse complement strand
CATCTGCGCCTCACCCCCGCCGCTCGAGGCGGGCCCGGCGCGTGTGGGCGGGTGGGGGCTGGCCTCGCCCCCCCCCGCGGGCCGGGCGCCCCCCCCACTACCGCCCCCTCTCTTTGGCATAGCCCAAAGGAGGGCTGGGGAGGGGTAGCTCTTTGCGCGCTGCCGCAGCAATGACTTCGCGGCTTGCGCCGCTCCTGCGGCTTTGCCGGTAACGCCCCCGCCAGGCATGGCGCGGCATCGCATGTCCTTTGGCACAGGTTTTGCAGCTTCCCCGGCAACGTTCCGTGGGAGGTTCCACATGGCCAACCTGATTTCCAACTATCTCGGCATCCACGCCCAGGCGATGCCTTTGCGCGAACAGCGCATGAAGCTGATCGCCAGCAACCTGAGCAATGCCGACACGCCCGGCTACAAGGCCCGCGATCTCGATTTCGACGCTGCCCTGCGCAATGCCCAGAGCGCAAGCAGTGGCAACGGCTTGTTGAACACCACCGCCGAGCAGCACTACGCCATTGGCGGCACCGGTGGACTCAACCCGTTCCAGATCCTGCGCGAAGGCGTGCAGCCCAGCCTGGACGGCAACACCGTTGATCCGGATACCGAGCGTGCCGCCTACGGCCGCGCCGCACTGGAATATCGCGCCTCGCTGAGCTTCGTCGAGTCCAAGGTGAAGACCATGCTTACCGCCATCACTGGCCAATAAGGAAGCGCGCCATGAGCAACCTGCCCATCTTTGATATTGCCGGCTCCGCCTTGCAGGCGCAGTCGGTGCGCATGAGCACCATCGCCTCCAACCTGTCCAATGCCGACTCGATCGCCGGCTCGCCACAGGCGGTGTACAAGCCGCTGGAGCCTGTTTTCCAGGCAGTCACCAGCCGCAACGATCCCAACCTCACCGGCGTGCAGGTCAAGGAAATCGCACAGAGCGACGCGGCGCCGATCAAGCGCTACGAACCCAATCATCCATTGGCCGATGGCGAGGGCTACGTGTACTCGCCCGACGTCGATCCGGTCGCGCAGATGGTCAACCTCATCTCCACCTCGCGCAACTACCAGGCCGGCGTGGAAATGCTCAGCACCGCCAAGGAACTTGCCTTGGCCACACTGACGATGGGCCGCTGAGCCCCCTCCCCCAGGAACCTGCCGACATGAGCACCAGCGTCAACTCCGATCTTTACAGCTCGCTCGGGCTTACCGCACCAAACAAAACAGCCACCACCAAGAACAAAAGCACGCTCGACCAGGCGGATTTCCTGAAGCTGATGACTACCCAGCTGCAGCACCAGGACCCCACCAAGCCGATGGACAACAGCCAGATGGTTGCGCAGATGGCGCAGCTGTCCACCGTGCAGGGCATCACCGACCTGAACACCTCGGTGAAGGGCTTCCAGCAATCGATGGCCAGTGACCAGGTGCTGCGCGGCGCAGCGTTGGTGGGCCATGAGGTGATGGTGCCTTCAACCAAGGTCGCACTCGAGGCCGAGGGCGGCGCCAGTGGCACGGTAGCCGCGCCGTCGGCCGGTTCGGTAACCGTCGATATCACCGATGCCAATGGCCTGAAGGTCAATCAATTGACCGTGCCCGCCAACGCCGCCGGCGAGGTCGCCTTCCAGTGGGATGGCACCAACGCCGATGGCAAGCGCATGCCGGCCGGCAGCTACACGATCACCGCAAGCCATACCGACAGCGCAGGCGCGCAGAGCAAGCTCAACACCTATGTGCAGGCAGCAGTGGAAAGCGTGACGGTCGGTTCCGACGGCCTGTACCTGAACCTCAAGGGGCTGGGCACTGCCCCGCTCGACTACGTGCTCCGCGTCAGCTGAGCCCCCTCTTCGATTTCCCAGGAGTATCGCCATGGGTTTCAACGTTTCCCTGTCGGGCATCAACGCGGCCAACGCGGACCTGAATGTCACCGCCAACAATATCGCCAACGTCAACACCACCGGCTTCAAGGAGTCACGCGCCGAGTTTGCCGATCTGTTCAATGCCACCAGTTATGGGCTGTCGCGCAACGCCATCGGTTCCGGCGTGCGACTGAGCAATGTGGCGCAGCAGTTCTCCCAGGGCAATATCAACCAGACCGGGCGCAGCCTGGACCTGGCCGTGGCCGGCGAAGGCTTCTTCACCATGAACATGAACGGCGCACGTGTGTATTCGCGCGCCGGCAATTTCCAGACCGACAACAATGGCTATGTGGTGAACCCGCAAGGCGCGCGCCTGCAGGTGTTTGCTCCCAGTGCCGACGGCACGCGCTTCGATGGCCAGCTGACCGACCTGCAGCTGCTCACCACCGATAGCCCGCCCAAGCAGAGCACCCTGGTCAACATGGCCTTTACCCTGCCCGGCAATGCCCCGCAGCCGACCGTGGCCACATTTGATCCGGCCGACTCCAATACCTACAACCACTCCACCGGCGGCATCACCGTCTACGACTCGCTGGGTGTCAGCCATACCCAGACCTCGTACTTCGTGAAGACGGGCAATGCCAACGAGTGGCAGGTGCACAACTATATCGACGGCCAGCCCGCCGGTGCACCATCGCTGCTGCAGTTCTCCAATGCTGGTGCCCTGACCAACCCTGCCAATGGCGACATCACCCTGGCGCCGTTTACGCCTGCCACCGGCGCAGGCGTGGTCAACCTGACCCTGAACGTTTCCGGCGCCACCCAGTACGGCGAAAAGTTCGCCATGCGCGACACGCGCCAGGACGGTTACGCGGCAGGCAAGCTCAATGAGATCAGCATCTCCGAGGAAGGCGTGGTGTATGCACGTTATTCCAACGGTGACGACAAGGCCCTGGGCCAGGTCGCGCTGACCACCTTCAACAATCCGCAGGGCCTGCAGAACCAGGGCAACAACCTGTGGGTGGAGACCTTCGCCTCGGGCAACCCGCGTACCGGCGCACCTGACACCTCCGACCTGGGCCAGATCCAGGCCGGGTCGCTGGAAGCCTCGACGGTGGATCTCACTGAGCAGCTGGTCAACATGATCGTCGCCCAGCGCAACTTCCAGGCCAATGCGCAGATGGTGTCCACCCAGGACCAGATCACCCAGACCATCATCAATATCCGCTGACACCGGTACTGGGGAATCGGGAAAGGACATGCACCAGCACCTGGTCGACGCCTGACCCGATTCCGTTGTCGCACTTCAATTGTCCTGCTGTTTGATGCGAGCGGCAGAGGCGCTGCACGTCACCTGTTCCCGCACCGCCGCTGCTTTCGCTCCCGCGTTCCTCTCCCCGATCCCAACTGCCGAATCCCCGCCTTATGGACAAAGCCCTCTACGTTGCCATGACCGGTGCCCGCGCCTCGCTGCAGGCACAGGCCACCGTGTCGCACAACCTGGCCAACTCGGATACACCGGGCTTCAAGGAAGCACTGGCCAATACCGAGGCATTCCGCATCCAGGGGCCCGGGTTTCCGTCGCGGGTGGATGCCGTGCACGTGGATGCCGGCTTCAACCGTCGCGTTGGCGCGCAACAGATCACTGGCAATTCACTGGATCTGTCCTTGCAGCCAGGCAGCTGGCTGGCGGTGCAATCCAGCGACGGCACTGAGGCCTATACCCGCAGTGGTGCCCTGTCATTGACGCCGAACGGACAGTTGGTGACGGCCGAAGGCAACGCGGTTCTCGATGACAACGGCAATCCGATTGCCGTGCCACCCCATCAGGCCATGGAGATCGGCCACGACGGCACCTTGTCCATCATTCCGCTGGGCGAAGGCCCGCAGACGATGGCGATGATTGGCAGGTTGCGCGTCGTCGATGCACCCAACGAACGCCTGGAACGACGCCTCGATGGCTTGATGCGCAATACCGACCCCCAGCAACCCTTCGTGCAGCGCCAGGGCAAGGCACTGGATAGCGGCATGTTGGAATCGAGCAATGTGGATGCCGCCGGTGCGCTGGTGCAGATGATCCAATTGCAGCGGCAGTTCGAGATGCAGGTGAAGGTCATCAAGCACGGCGATGAGAACGCCCGCAGTGCCAACAGCCTGTTGCGGCTGAACGGCTGATAGCAGGCACCCGCGCGTACGCAAGGTACGCGCCCTCGCCTGCATCGACGAACGGCGGTGAGCTTCCCGCCCCTCCCCGACGCAGGATCCAACCCCTGCCTGCTCCTGTCGGTGCCCGCTGAGCGGGTCCCGGCGCACACCCATTTTCGCGATTGCAGTCGCGGCTACATCGCCGGCAGCAACCGCAACTCACCACCAACCGCATCGCGCCGACATTCCGTCGCCGCTTTTTGGCACAGCCCATGCATTGACACAGGCAAGGGCCAATCGGCCGGTAACAGTCACCAAGGAATCGCACCATGAATCAGGCATTGTGGGTCGCCAAGACCGGTTTGGATGCGCAACAGACACGCATGTCGGTTGTCTCCAACAACCTGGCCAACACCAATACCACCGGATTCAAACGTGATCGCGCCAGCTTCGAGGACCTGTTGTACCAACAGGTCCGTCAGCCTGGCGGCTCCTCCTCGGCACAGACGCAGCTTCCTACCGGCCTGCAGCTGGGTACCGGCGTACGCGTTGTCGCCACCTCGAAACACTTCGAACAAGGTAGTCAGCAGCAGACCGGTCGCGCGTTGGACGTGATGGCCAATGGCCGTGGCTTCTTCGAAGTGATGATGCCCGATGGCACCTCGGCCTATACCCGCGACGGCAGCTTCCAGATCAACGCCCAGGGTGAACTGGTAACCAACAGCGGCTACCCGGTGCAGCCCGGCATCCAGATTCCAGAGGGCGCGCAATCGTTGACCATCGGCACCGACGGCACCATCAGCGTGAAGATGGCTGGTGAAGCCGCCTCGGTGGAAATCGGCTCGTTGACGCTCACCGATTTCATCAACCCGGCAGGCCTGCAGGCCAAGGGCGAGAACCTGTACCTGGAAACCACCGCTTCGGGTCCCGCACAGAACGGGACGCCCGGCCTCAACGGTCTGGGCACGGTCGTGCAGGGCGCATTGGAAGGCAGCAACGTCAACGTGGTCGAAGAGCTGGTGTCGATGATCGAAACCCAGCGCGCCTACGAAATGAACGCCAAGGCCATCTCCACCACCGACTCGATGCTCGGCTACCTCAACAACAACGTCTGATTGGTCGCCAAGGGATACCGTCATGAGCAGCACCCCACTCCTGCGCCAACTTTCCATCGCCTTGTGCACTGCCCTCATCGGCGGCTGCACGCTGGCCGGCGACGTGCGCCCCTATGCACCGATGGCACCAATCCAGCCCATCGTCGTGCAGGCCGCCGCGCCAACCGCTGGTGCGATCTACGCCGCCGGCCCGGGCTTGAACCTGTATGGCGACAGGCGCGCACGCGACGTCGGTGACCTGCTGACCATCACCCTGGTCGAGAACACCATGGCCACCACCACCGCCAGTACTGCGATCAGCAAGAAATCCAGCGTTGATGTCGGAACGCCAACCCTGTTTGGCGCACCGGTCACCCTGGGCGGGAAAGACATTCTTGGCGCCTCGGCATCGGCTGACCGTGATTTCGGCGGCAAGGGCAACAGCGCGCAGAGCAACCGCCTGCAGGGCAGCGTCACGGTCACCGTCATCCAGCGTCTGCCCAATGGCAACCTGGTGGTGCAGGGACAGAAGAACCTGCGCCTGAACCAGGGCGATGAGCTGGTACAGATCCAGGGTGTGGTGCGCGCAGCGGATATCGCGCCGGACAACACCATCGCCTCCAGCAAGGTCGCCGATGCGCGTATCGCCTATGGCGGTCGTGGTGCGGTGGCGCAGTCCAACGCGATGGGCTGGCTGGGCCGCTTCTTCAATTCAGCATTCGCGCTGTTCTGAGCACCGTGATGAAGACTTTCTCTTTCATGCGTCCTGTTGTGCTGGCAGCACTGCTGCTTGCCGCCGCCCTGCCCGCCCATGCCGAGCGCATCAAGGACCTGGCGCAGGTGGGTGGTGTCCGCGGCAACGCCTTGGTGGGTTATGGCCTGGTTGTCGGTCTGGATGGCAGCGGTGACCGTACCAGCCAAGCCCCGTTCACCGTACAGAGCCTGAAGAACCTGCTGGGCGAGTTGGGCGTCAATGTTCCGGCCAACGTCAATCCGCAGTTGAAGAACGTTGCGGCGGTGGCGATCCACGCCGAGCTGCCGCCGTTCGCCAAGCCGGGCCAGACCATCGACATCACCGTGTCCTCGATCGGCAACGCCGTCTCCTTGCGCGGCGGCTCCTTGCTGATGGCCCCGTTGAAAGGCATCGACGGCCAGGTCTATGCCATCGCCCAGGGCAACCTGATCGTTGGCGGCTTTGGTGCCCAGGGCAAGGACGGCTCACGCGTCTCGGTGAACATTCCCAGCGCTGGCCGCATTCCCAATGGCGCCACGGTTGAACGTGCCCTGCCTGACGTCTTCGCTGGTGGTGGTGACATCACCTTGAACCTGCACCAGAACGACTTCACCACGGTCTCGCGGATGGTCAATGCGCTCAATGCCACCTTCGGCGAAGGTGCAGCGCGTGCAGTCGATGGTGGCACGGTTTCCGTACAGACACCGACTGATCCGGGCGCACGCATCGGCATGCTGGCACGCATCGAGAACGTCGAGTTGTCGCCAGGCACGGCACCGGCGCGCATCGTGGTCAACTCGCGTACCGGCACCGTCGTCATCGGCGCGCAGGTGCGGGTCAGCCCGGCGGCGATCTCGCACGGTTCCTTGACGGTGACCGTCAGCGAATCGACCCAGGTCAGCCAACCCAATGCCTTCGGCGGCGGACAGACCGTCGCTACCCCACAGTCCACCATCACGGCCAGCAATGAAGGCAGCCGCATGTTCCGCTTCGACGGCGGTGCCACCCTGGATGAGATCGTGCGCGCGGTGAACGAAGTTGGCGCCGCGCCTGGTGATCTGATCGCCATCCTCGAGGCCCTCAAGCAGGCCGGCGCATTGACCGCCGACCTCGAGGTGATCTGACATGCGTATCGCCGCGCCCGCGCTGGAACTCAATCCCGTCATCGCCAATGACCCGGCGAAGATCGACAAGGTTGCACGCCAGCTGGAAGGCCAATTCGCGCAGATGCTGGTCAAGAGCATGCGCGATGCCAGCTTTGGCGACTCGCTGTTCCCCGGCGAGAACCAGATGTTCCGCGAAATGTACGACCAGCGCATTGCCGAAGCGATGACGCGTGGCCGCGGACTGGGTTTGTCGGCAATGATCGCGCGCCAACTGGGAGGCACCGAGGGTACGACAGCGCCAACGGTTGATCCCAGCATCAAACCAGCGGCGGCCGTGCGCGCCTACCAGTTGGCCACTCCTGCTGCCAGCGGCCTGCCGCTTGGCGAGGATCCATTGTCATCGCTGGATCTGCGTGATCAGTCCACCTATATGGCGCCACAGACGCAGGCACTGGATCTGATCGCCGGGCGCGACAGCAGCAGCTTCCACGCCTCCTTGAACAGCGCCAACCCCTATCAGGATGCCGCATCCGTCGAACCGTCCGCGGATTGGGCAATGGCCAATGACCGCTGGAGCAAGGTGTCGGCGGCGGAACGCGGCGATACGATCAACACCGCCAGTGCCAATGTCGCCGCCGACAAGCTGGGCAAGCACACGCCGGAAGGTTTCGTCGCCAGCATCTGGCCCCATGCCGAGCGCGCCGCGCGCGAACTGGGCGTGGATCCACGTGCATTGGTCGCCCAGGCGGCGCTGGAGACCGGCTGGGGCAAGCGTCACATCAAGCGCGACAACGGTGACAGCAGCCACAACCTGTTCGGCATCAAGGCCAATGGCTGGAGTGGCGAGCGCGCCACCACCGGCACCCACGAGTACGTCAATGGCCAGCGTCGCAACGAGGTCGCCAGCTTCCGTGCCTATGGGTCGATGGCGGAGAGCTTTGGCGATTACGTGCGCATGTTGAAGACCAGCCCTCGCTACCAGGCCGCGCTCAGCGCCGGCAGCGATGTGCGCAGTTTCGCCCAAGGCCTGCAGCGTGCCGGTTATGCCACCGATCCCTCGTATGCGGCCAAGATCGCCGCTATCGCCGCCGGTCCGACCATCCAACGCGCTGTCGCCGCCATCGGCAGCGCCAGCGCCGGTCTGAGCCAGACCTTTGCCAGCAACGCCGGTACCACCGGCATCACCCGACGTTGAGATAGCCGTCCATGTCTAATGTTCTTTCCACCGGCACCAGCGCGCTGATCGCCTTCCAACGGGCGCTGGCGACTGTCAGCCACAACGTCGCCAATATCAAGACTGACGGCTATAGCCGGCAGAAGGTGGACTTCGCCACGCGTGAACCCAGCGACGTGGGTTACGGCGATGTTGGCAACGGCACCAAAATCACCGACATCCGCCGCGTTGCCGACCAGTTGGCCATCTCACGGCTGCTCGACAGCAACGGCGAGCTGGCACGGCTGCAGCAGCTGTCCGGCATGGCCGACCGTGTAGATGCCCTGTTCTCGGACGCCGCCACCAACGTCACCGGCGTGTGGTCCAACTTCTTCGACGCGGTCAATGGCCTTGCGTCCAATGCGTCCGGTACCGCGGACCGCCGCGACGTGCTCGATAACGCCAGCACCCTGGTAAACCGCTTCAAGCAACTCAATGCCAACCTCGACGGCTTGAACAGCGAGGTCAACAACGGCTTGATCTCCGCCGCCACCGAAGTAAACCGGCTTGCGTCGGAGATCGCGCAGATCAATGGCGCCATCGGCAGCAACGCCGCTGCGGCCGCGCCGGACCTGCTGGATCGCCGTGACCAGCTGATCTCCAAGCTGGTTGCCTACACCGGCGGTACTGCGGTGATCCAGGACGGCGGGGTGATGAACGTCTATTCGGCGGGCGGCCAGGCCTTGGTCGTCGGCACCACGGCCTCGCAGATCACCACCGCCGCCGACCCGTATCAGCCCGAACGTCTGCGCCTCGCCATCAAGACCCAGGGCATGACCGTCAGCCTGGACAGCAAGGCGCTTGGCGGCCAGATCGGGGGCCTGCTGGAGTTCCGTGAGACCGTGCTGACCCCGGCACAAGCCGAACTCGGCCGCATCGCGGTCGGCATGGCGCAGTCCTTCAACCAGGCCCATGCCGAAGGCATGGATCTGTATGGCGACATGGGGGGCAACTTCTTCAATCTCGGAGCTCCGAAGATTTCCGCGCACAGCGGCAATACCGGCGGCGCCACCCTCACTGCAAGTTATGGTGACCTGGCGGCGCTGGACGGACAGAACCTGCTGCTGAAGTTCGACGGTACCAACTGGCAGGCCAGCCGCGCCGATACCGGCGTATCCGTGCCCATGACCGGTACCGGCACCGCCGCCGACCCGTTCGTGGTCAATGGCGTTCAGTTCGTCGTGGGCGGCACACCCGCGACCAATGACCGCTTCCTGCTGCAACCCACCGCAGGTGCCACCAATGACCTGTCGGTGGCGATCACCGATCCTTCGCGCATTGCCGCTGCCAACCCGGTCAAGGGCACCGCCGTGCTCGCCAACACCGGTACCGGCGTGCTCGGCAAATTGGATGTTCTGGATGCAGGCAACCCTGCCCTGCTCAATCCGGCGGCGATCGAGTTCATCGACGCCAACAACTACACCATCGATGGCGCCGGCCCGTTTGCCTATACGCCCGGCCAGACCATCAGCGCCAACGGCTGGAGTGTCGTGCTCGATGGCAAGCCGGCCGCCGGCGACCGCTTCGATATCGGCAAGACCGCTGCCGGCTCCAGTGACAACGGCAACGCCTCGCGGCTCGCCAATGTCGAAGAAGCCAAGGCTTTCAACGGTGGCACCGTCACCTTGAACGGCGCGCTGGGTGGGCTGACCACGCAGATCGGCTCCGCAGCCCGTGCCGCCGACTACTCGCTGCAGGCACAGCAGGTGATCAACGACAACGCCAAGGCCTCACGCGACTCGATCTCGGGCGTGAACCTTGATGAGGAAGCGGCGGACATGCTCCGGCTGCAGCAGGCCTATCAGGCCGCGTCGCAGCTGATATCCACCGCCGACACCATGTTCCAGACGATTTTGAAGGCGGTGGGCTGATGAGCAACCGAATTTCCAGCAACATGATGTACGACCAATCGGTCGCGCTGATGCTGTCCAAGCAGAGCAAGATGAATCATCTTGAGCAGCAGCTGGCCACCGGCAAGAAGATCGTCACCGCCAAGGATGATCCCGTTGCTTCCGGTACGGCCGTGGGCCTGGATCGCGTGCTTGCCGAGCTCGAACAGCTCGGCAAGAACGCCAACGGCGCGCAGAACCGGCTGGGCCTGCAGGAAAACACCTTGGCGCAGGCCAACGAGCTGCTGGCACGGGTATCGGAATTGACCGTGCAGGCCAACAATGCCGCGCTGTCGGCGGAGGACCGCAAGACGGTTTCGGCCGAACTGCAATCGATCAAGGACCAGATGCTGGCCTTGGCCAATACCACCGACGGCAACGGTCGCTATCTGTTTGGCGGCGCTGCCGACGGCGCCGCGCCGTTCACCCTGGCCAATGGCACGGTCACCTATAACGGCGATCAGATCCAGCGCCAGGTCGAGGTTGCGCCAGGCATGTTCGTCAAGGACGCCCTGCCTGGCAGCGAGGTGTTCCTGCGCATCCGCACCGGTGATGGCACGGTCGATGCGGCGGCGGTCGCCGGCAATACCGGCAAGGCAGTCCTGACCGACATCAGCCGCGATGGTTCCGGCAGCTGGCACGGGGACAGCTACACGTTGCGCTTCACCGCCGCAGACACCTATGAAGTAGTGGATGCCAGCAACACCGTGGTCGGCACCGGCACCTACAAGACCGGCGAGGACATCGTCTTCCAGGGGCTGCGGGTGCGCATTGAGGGCACCCCCGCCGCCGGTGACGCGTTCAGCGCCGGGCAGGCCGGCACCCGCGATGTCTTCAGCACGATCGACCAACTGGTACAGACGCTGCAGATGGACACCTCCACCGAAGCCGGTCGCACCGCGCAACAGAACGCCCTGCAGGCCAGCATGCGTGATGTTGCACGCGCATCGGGCAGCCTGATCGACGCGCGTGCAGCCGGTGGTGCACAACTGAAATCCATCGATGATGCGGCCTCGCTGCGCGAGGCCAGCAGCATCACCCTGGAAAGCTCACTGTCGCAGTTACGCGACCTCAACTACGCCGAAGCCATCGGGCAGTACCAGCTCGAAGGCGCGGCTTTGCAGGCGGCACAGACCATCTTCACCCAGATGCAGTCCATGTCGTTGTTCAACATGATCCGCTGATTCCGCAACCCGCACCGCTTCCGCCTCCTCACACGCAGTACGTCACCGAACACAACGGAGAAGTCCCATGGCACAAGTCATCAACACCAACATCATGTCGCTGAACGCTCAGCGCAACTTGAACACCAGCGGCAGCAGCCTGGCGACATCCATCCAGCGCCTGTCTTCGGGCCTGCGCATCAACAGCGCCAAGGACGATGCCGCCGGCCTGGCCATTTCCGAGCGTTTCAGCACCCAGATCCGTGGCCTGGACGTCGCCGTCCGCAACGCCAACGACGGCATCTCGCTGGCCCAGACCGCCGAAGGCGCAATGGTCGAGATCGGCAACAACCTGCAGCGCATCCGCGAACTGGCCGTGCAATCGTCCAACGCCACCAACTCGCCCAGCGACCGTGAAGCGCTGAACGCCGAAGTCGACCAGCTGCTGTCGGAGATCGACCGCGTCGCCAACCAGACCGGCTTCAACGGCACCAAGCTGCTCGACGGCAGCTTCACCGGCGCCCTGTTCCAGGTCGGTGCCAACTCGGGCCAGACCATCGGCATCAACGCCATCGTCGATGCCAACATCGACACCTTGGGCAAGGCAGGCTTCGCCGACAACGTGAGCGGCGCCGGCATTGGCGGCACCGCGGCGACCGCCTCCGGCTCGATCAGCGGCATCACCGTCAGTGTCACCCCGGCCGGTGCCGCCGCCGCAAGCCAGATCAAGCTGGATGACATCAAGATCGAAGTCGGCGACGACGCTGCCGCCGTGCAGAAGAAGGTTGCCCAGGCATTCAACAACAAGCTGGACCAGACCGGCGTGTACGCCACCATCGAAGCCGGTGAACTGAAGCTCACCTCGGTGAAGGCTGGCCAGGACTTCGGCGGCGTCACCAACGGCACCCTGACGGGCGGCACCGGCATCACCGTCTCGCTGGCAGCGGATCTGGGCGCGACCACGGCCGCGGCAGGCGTGGCAGCCAACGGCGGCGGCACCCGTCACATGGAAGACCTGGACATCTCCGATTTCGCTGGTTCGCAGCGGGCAATTGAAATCGTCGACAAGGCACTGACGGCCGTCAGCAGCTCGCGTGCGGAGATGGGTGCCATCCAGAACCGCTTCACCTCCACCATCGCCAACCTGGCCACCACCTCGGAAAACCTGTCGGCTTCCCGCAGCCGTATCCGTGATGCGGACTACGCCAAGGAAACCGCCGAGATGACCCGTACCCAGATCCTGCAGCAGGCCGGTACGGCCATGCTGGCCCAGGCCAACCAGGTGCCGCAGAACGTGCTCAGCCTGCTGAAGTAAGCCAGCGCCACGTGGTCAAACAAAAACCCCGGCTTGCCGGGGTTTTTTATTCCTGATTTTTGCGGGAGCGGCGTAAGCCACGATTCCCGAACATCATCGGCTCGCCAATCCGGTCGACTTTCGATATGACCCGTTCCGCGGCTCGCGCCGTTCCCATAAACGGGTTCTGACTGCCTCCAGCGTTGGAGAGCGATATTTGTCAATCAGATCTTACGGAAGCCCTAAAGCGCAGGAGGGTGCTGCCGTTATTGATATCAGCAGCGGTACTGCGGCCCCTACGGCACTTCCCACTGCACCCAGTACCGGTCAGGTTGAGCTGCCGGATCAAACGACAAAAAGGAATCCGAAATCATGGCACAAGTCATCAACACCAACATCATGTCGCTCAATGCTCAGCGCAACCTGAACACGAGCGGCAGTAGCCTGGCCACCTCGATCCAGCGCCTGTCTTCGGGCCTGCGCATCAACAGCGCCAAGGACGATGCCGCAGGTCTGGCCATTTCCGAGCGCTTCACCACCCAGATCCGCGGTCTGGACGTTGCCACCCGCAACGCCAACGACGGTATCTCGCTGGCCCAGACCGCCGAAGGCGCGATGGTCGAAATCGGCAACAACCTGCAGCGTATCCGCGAGCTGGCTGTGCAGTCGTCCAACGCCACCAACTCCCCGACCGACCGTGAAGCGCTGAACTCGGAAGTCAACCAGCTGCTGAAGGAAATCGACCGCGTTTCCAACCAGACCAACTTCAACGGCACCAAGCTGCTGGACGGCAGCTTCTCCGGCGCCCTGTTCCAGGTCGGCGCTGATTCGGGCCAGACCATCGGCATCAACAGCATCGTCGATGCCAAGACCACCAGCCTGGGCACGATGAACTTCGCTGTCGACACCACGGCCGTCAACGTTGTTGCTTCCGGCGCCGCTGCGACCGCTGCCGGCAATGTCAGCGGTATCACCATCTCGGTGACCGGCACCGGCGCAGGCGCCTCTGCCAAGACCGTCAACATTGACACCGTCAAGTACGAATCCGGTGATTCGACCCTGTCGATCAACAAGAAGATCGCCTCGGCCATCAACGACAAGATGGACCAGACCGGTGTTTACGCCAAGATCGACGACACCAACGGTGCGATCACGCTGCAGTCGGTCAAGGGCAACCAGTTCACCTCGGCCATGAGCCTGGGCACCATCAGCGGTGGCGGCCTGGCTGCCGGCACGGCGTTCACTGCCCAAACCGCAGCCAACGTCAATGACGCCAAGAACGCCAGCAAGCTGGATATCTCGAGCTTCGCCGGTTCGCAGAAGGCCCTGGAAATCGTCGACAAGGCACTGACCGCGGTCAACAGCTCGCGTGCCGACATGGGTGCGATCCAGAACCGCTTCAGCTCCACCATCTCCAACCTGTCGACCACCTCGGAAAACCTGTCCGCCTCGCGCAGCCGCATCCGTGATGCCGACTACGCCAAGGAAACCGCCGAGCTGACCCGCAACCAGATCCTGCAGCAGGCCGGTACCGCCATGCTGTCGCAGGCCAACAGCTCCACCCAGAACGTGCTGAGCCTGCTGGGCTAAGCAACCTGCAGGGCCGGTGGACCGGCTCCAGAGGTGACGTTTCCAGAACCCCCGCTCTCAGGCGGGGGTTCTGCGTTTGCTGTAATTGCCGGCCGCGACCGGGCAGTTTCGGCACACCGCTTGCATGGTCAGCACGGCAACCATCGCCGACTGCCTAAAGTTGCTGGGCAGGCGTGCCGATACAAGGGATAGCTGCACAGGCGTCCCACAGCCTAGACCAAGGAAACACATGGCCACCTCCTCTCTCGCTGCTGTTGGCTCCGGCCTCGACATCCCCACCATCGTCGCCAAGCTGGTGGCTGCCGAGCGCAAACCTGCCGACAACCGCATCAACTCCCAGGGTACGGCGGCCACCGCCAAGCTGTCGGCGTTGGGCAACATCAAGAGCTCGTTGAGCGGCTTGCAGTCCTCACTGGAGGCCATGGTCAAGAGTGCCGATATCCGCGCCTACAAGGCCACGGTACCGGAGGGTGCAGGCTTCAGCACCAACATCATCACCGATCCAAGCACCGGCAAGACCCTGGCGACAGCGGGCACCTACAATGTCGAAGTACTCAGCCTGGCAACCACCCAGAAGCTGAGCTCCGGCGCGTTTGCTGCCGATGCGCCGGTGGGCGACGGAAAGCTGACGTTTGCGTGGGACGACCAGACCCTCGACGTGGATATTGCCGAGGGGGCGACGCTGACCGAGATCGCCGCCGCCATCAACTCGGCCGCAAACGGCAAGGGCGTCAACGCCACCATCATTACCGCAAGCGATGGCCAGCATCTGGTGATGAATGCGGTCAATGCCGGCACCGAGGGTGCGCTGAAGGTCAGCGCCAGCGGCGGCAATGGCGGTCTGTCGGCGTTGACCTGGGATGGCAGTGCCGGTGGCATGGCCCAGACCACCGCCGCCACCAATGCCAAGGTCCGCGTGGATGGCTTCGAGCGGGAATCCAGCAGCAATTCCATTACCGACATCATTCCCGGCGTCACCCTCAACCTGAGCAAGGCTGAGGTCGGCACCACCCGCACGCTGACTGTGGCGCAGGACAACTCGCCGCTGAAGATCAACCTGCAGGCGTTCATCAGCGCCTACAACGCAACCACCAGCCTGCTGAAAAGCTCGACCAGTTACGACGCCACCAACAACAAGGCGTCCACGCTGACCGGCGATTCCATGATCCGCGGACTGCAGCAGCAGATGCGCAGCCAGCTCAGCGCAAATGTTGTTGATCTGAAGGCGCTTGGGGTGGCGATCAACAAGGACGGCACGCTCAGCTTCAGCAGCACCACCTTCGACAAGACCGTGGCGGAGAATCCGGGCGCCGCGCAGGCCCTGCTGGGCAGCAAGGGCAGCCTGTCCAGCGGCGTGACCAGCATGCTCAAGAGCAATCTGGACAGCCAGGGCACCCTTACCCTGCGTACCGACTCGCTGAACAAGCAGATCAAGAAGCTTGAATCGGACCTGGATGCGCTCGATGCGCGCATGGAGAAGGTAGCTGAGCGTTACACCAAGCAGTTCACTGCAATGGACACGCTGGTTGCACAGATGCAGAGCACCAGCAACTACCTTGCGCAGCAGCTGGCAGCCAAGTCCAAGTAATCGCGATACCGCGACAATCACCCACCCCGGCCGCCATGCCCAACGCACATGGCGACCGACAACAAGGAGTCCCATCCACATGTACGGTGCCAACCGCCACTATGCCGAGCAATACCGCAAGGTCGGCGTTTCCAGCCGTGTCGTCGATGCGGACCCCCATCGCCTGGTCGCCCTGCTGCTCGAGGGCGCCGGTGAGCGCATCCGCCGCGCGGAGGCCTGCCTGGCCAGCGGTGACCAGGCCTTGAAGGGCAAGGCCATCGGCGAAGCCTGTGCCATCATTGGTCACCTCAACGGCTCCCTGGACCATGAGGCCGGTGGCGATGTCGCCAGCAATCTGTCGGCACTGTACGAGTACGTATTGCACCGCTTGACCGAAGGCAATCTGAACAATGACGCCAACGCCCTGCAGGAGTCCTTGGCACTCATGAGTGAGATCGAATCCGCCTGGAACGCGATCCCGTCCGAACAACGCGCCATGCCGGCGGCCACGGGAGCGCGCTGATGACCGATACCGCCAGCCAGATGCTTCAGGCCCTGCATGCGGATCTGGACGCACTGAAGAATGCCATCAACGCCGAGGATCATGCTGCCGCCGAACAGATCGTCGCCACCCACGATCAGCGCCTGCGCAGTTACATCCAGGACAACGGTGCAGCCGGCAGTGCCGATGCGCTGCAGGCGCTGCTGGCACAACAGCATGCAGTGGCTGACAGGATGCGCGAGCTGCGTGACGAGGCTGCCCTGCACCTGCGCGCCGAACGTCAATCCACGCGTGCCGCCAGCGCGTATCTCCAGGCCGGAACGCTGGCATGAACACCCCCGGCATCATTCATCCTGCAGAAACCGAGCTGTTTGACGACACGCTCAGTTGTGAGCTGTCGCTGCCAGTGATGTTTGAAGCCAATGCCCGGATCACCCGCCCGGGCAGCGCCGAGATGCTCCTGCGCAGCGTCGCGCTGGTGGAAGATGCGCGAAATCTGGATGACAGCGACGAGCGTGGCGACAACAGCCAGCAACTGCAGCGGCTGGAGGCACGCCTGGACCTGACCCTGGTTCTGTTGGGGCGCCTGCTGCAACGCGAGCTGCCGTCCGTGACCGCCAGCCAGCTGCGTTGGTCGCGCCTGGGCCTGCGGCTGCAGCGTGACCAACTGGGCGGCTTCGCCCCGGGTACCGAGGGCGTGGTCAGCCTGCAGCCTGCTGAATGGCTGCCCGACACCATCGAACTGCCGGTTCTTGTCCTGGCCGAGGCACAGACGGCGCAAGGCGTGCAGTTGTGGCTGCGCCTGCATACGCAGAATGATGCGTTGCTGGCAGCGGTTGAACGTCACCTGTTCCGCCTGCATCGCAAGCAGATTGCAGATAGTCGCCGCAACCGATGACCTCGTTGCGACTTTGTGCTCTGGCGCCTGGGTCGCCGCTCCGCTAAGGTGCAGCCTTCTGATATGACCCGGGGTCCTGTGCGCCTTCTTATCGTCGACGACCACACCCTGGTCCGTGCCGGGCTCACCCGCCTGCTGCAGACATTCGACGGGATCCAGGTGGTGGCCGAGGCCAGCAATGCCGAGCAGGCGCTGGAAATGGCATTGTTCCACGTTCCTGACCTGATCCTGCTGGACCTGTCCCTGCCCGGTCGTTCGGGTCTCGAAGCGCTGAGCGATATCCGCCAGCGGCTGCCGCACGCGCGCGCGGTGATGATGTCCATGCACGACGATGCGGCACATGTGCGCGATGCGCTGGACCGTGGTGCGGTTGGCTTTCTGGTCAAGGATGCTGCGCCGGCTGAACTGGAACTGGCGCTGCGCGCGGCCCACGCCGGCCAGGTTTTCCTGAGCCCGCAGATTTCGGCGAAGATGCTTGCGCCCTTGATGGGCAAGGAGCGCGCGACCGGCATCGGCAGCTTGTCGCCACGGCAGAAGCAGATCCTGCGCCGTCTTGGCACCGGCCAGACCACCAAGGAAATCGCGGCCGATCTTGGCATCAGCATCAAGACGGTGGAAACCCATCGGGCACGAATGATGGAATCGCTGGGCTGTCGGCGCGCCAACGACCTGCTCCTGCTCGCATTGCGCCACGAAAATGACCTTGCCTGACGCCACAGCCGCGCTAAAAGCCTGACTGCGTCACGAAATCGGAAATCCGTCGCCTCGCGCACGGATTCAATTAAAATCAATGGCTTACATAATTCTCGTGCAAAAGGCGCGTCAATAAATCGGCACAATGTAGGGGTATCACCTACAGCACGTAGGGTGGCCATCGACAGCTATAGGGTCAGCACCTATTACCGCCCCGACATGAAGCACGCAAGATGCGTTCCACAACGCGCCCATCGACCGGGGCGCACCGGGGAAACGCATGAAAGCCGCACTGTCTGCCCAGCTGGGCCAGCAACTCCATCTCACGCCCGCACTGCTGCAATCGATTCGACTGCTGCAGCTCAACGGCATGCAGTTGGAACAAGAAGTCCGCCAGGCCCTGGAGAGCAACCCACTGCTGGAGCTGCAGGAGCAGGCGGAAGACGCGCCGGTAGCGACCGACACCGACGCTGCGCAGACCGAGATCGCGGCGTTTGACGAACTCCCCGAAAGTACGCTTTGGGATGTGCCGGGCGCCAGCTGGAATGCCGATGACGAAGACCGCATGGCCCGCGTTGCCGCCGGCGAGTCCAGCGATCCGCAGCTGCGTATCCTCAATGCCCTCGCCTACGAGTTGAACGATGCCGATCTGGCCGTTGTCAGCTTCTGGCTGGAGCATTGCGATGAAGCCGGCTACCTGCAGGCACCACTGGCCCAGTTGACGCAGCTGGCCAGTGCCCGCCTGGACCGTACCAGCACCGATGTTGAACGCCTGCGCCAGCGCTTGCTGCAGGGCGAACCGGCCGGCATGGCAGCGGTGGACCTGCGCGAATGCCTGCAGGCCCAGCTCTCCGCCCTGCCCGGCCGGGTTGCGGCCCGCCATCTGGCGCAGCGCCTGCTCGACGCCGATATGCAGCTGCTGGCAAGTCACGACTACCCTGCCCTGGCCCGCGCCCTGGATGTCGATGTTGCCGACGTCCATGAAGCGTTCCGCCTGGTGTTGTCGCTGCAGCCCCGTCCCGGCGACTGCCTGCTGCCGCAGCAGGAGCTGGCGGTGATCCCGGATGTGGTCGCCTGGCACGCCGATGGCCAATGGCGCGTCGCGTTGAACCCTGCAACCACGCCGCGGTTGGCGATCAACAGCAGCTACGAACGCGTGGTCGCCGACAGCAATGGCGAGGCAGCCCAGCCGCTGCGCGAAATGCTGCAGGAAGCACGCTGGCTGACCCGCGGCCTGTCGATGCGCTATGACACCCTGCTGCGCACCGCACGGGTCATCATCGAGCGCCAGGCCGCGTTCCTGGTCAACGGCGACGAATCGATGGCGCCACTGACCCTGAAGGAAGTGGCCGACCTGATCGGCATGCACGAATCCACCGTTTCGCGTATCACCTCGGGCAAGTACCTGCAGACACCGCGCGGCACGTTTGAACTGAAGCATTTCTTCGCGGTGCGCCTGGAAGGCGCCAGCGTCTCCGGCCAGGCGGTCAAGGCCATGGTCAAGCGCCTGATCGACGCCGAACCGGCCGCCCGCCCGCTTGCCGACGAGGCCATTGCCGGCCTGTTGTCGCGACAAGGAGTGAACATCGCACGCCGGACCGTCGCAAAATACCGCGAACAGCTTGATATCGCCCCCGCCCGCGAACGTCGCCGGCAGAGCAGCAAGCCCCAGCTGGCCCGTGTGGGCTGAGACCAAGGATCCCCATGAACAAGCTCACCGTAGTGCTGGTCGACGACCACGAAGGCTTCATCAACGCCGCCATGCGTCACTTCCGCAAGATCGACTGGCTGGAAGTGGTAGGCAGCGCCGCCAACGGCCTGGAAGCCATTGAACGTTCCGAGACACTGCGTCCACAAGTGGTGCTGATGGATCTGGCGATGCCGGAAATGGGCGGCCTGCAGGCCACGCGACTGATCAAGACCCAGGACCAGCCGCCCTACATCGTGATCGCCAGTCACTTCGACGACGCCGAACACCGTGAACATGCACTGCGCGCCGGTGCCGATAACTTTGTCAGCAAACTGTCCTACATCCAGGAAGTCATGCCGATCCTGGAAGGGCTGAAGGTACAAGAAGATGAGTGAGTCCCGCATCCTGGTGATCGATGCCGACGGCATGCGCGCCGAGCGCACCTTGGCCCTGTTGGAGTTCATGGACTTCAACCCGCGCTGGGTCAGCGAGGCACAGGACATCGACGTCAGCCGGCACCGCAGCAATGACTGGATGGCCGTGGTGGTTGGCACGCTTGAAGATGCCGACCGCGCCGCCGGCTTCTTCACCTGGCTGGCCGGCACATCGCTGCCACCGCCGATCCTGCTGGCCGAAGGCGATCCGTTGGCGTTCTCCCGCCACTACGGCCTGCACGAAGCCAACGTCTGGCCGCTGGAACAGCCGATGCGCCATGCGCAGATGGAAGCGCTGCTGCGCCGCGCCAGCCTGAAGCGACTGGATGCCGAACACCAGGCCGACAATGCCGGCGACAACGGTCCGACCGGGCACAGCCCGGCCGTCACCGAGCTGCGCCAGCTGATCGAGCAGGTCTCCAATTTCGATACCACCGTACTGGTGCTGGGCGAATCCGGCACCGGCAAGGAAGTCGTGTCACGTGCCATCCACCAGCGCTCGCCGCGCCGCGACGGTCCGTTCATTGCCATCAACTGTGGTGCGATTCCACCGGATCTGCTCGAGAGCGAATTGTTCGGCCATGAGAAGGGTGCCTTCACCGGTGCGCTGAGCGCACGCAAGGGGCGCTTTGAAATGGCCGAAGGCGGCACGCTGCTGCTGGACGAAATAGGCGACATGAGCCTGCCTATGCAGGTAAAGCTGCTGCGCGTGCTGCAGGAACGCAGCTTCGAGCGCGTCGGCGGCAACCAGACCATCCGCTGCAACGTCCGCGTCATTGCCGCGACCCATCGTGATCTGGAGTCCCGTATCACCGATGGCAAGTTCCGCGAGGATCTGTTCTACCGCCTCAACGTGTTCCCGATCGAAGTCCCCGCGCTGCGGGAGCGCGCCAGCGATCTGCCGATGCTGGTGGAAACCATCGCCACCCAGCTCGCCCGCACCGGCCGTGGCGAGGTTCGCTTCGCGCAGGAGGCCTTGCAGGCGCTTGCCAGCTACAACTGGCCGGGCAACGTGCGTGAGCTGACCAACCTGGTCGAACGCCTGGCTGTGCTGCACCCCGGTGGAACCGTTCGCGTGCAGGACCTGCCCAGTCGCTATCGCGGCGACCAGGCCAATCTTGCAGCGGCTGCGAACCATGATGACGAACGTCCGATGCTGCTTGGAAAGGCAGCGGCAGCCCCCGCACAACCGGCCATTGTGGCCACCGGCCTCATCAACAAGATCGCCGCGGCCGACAACGGAAACCAGTTGCCCAGCGAAGGCCTGGACCTGCGCGACCATATGGCCAGCATCGAGCTGACCCTGATCAATGAAGCGCTTGAGCGCACCCAGGGCGTGGTTGCCCATGCAGCCCAACTGCTTGGCCTGCGCCGGACCACGCTGGTGGAAAAGCTGCGCAAGTACGGTATCGAGCGTGATTCGGTCGAAGCCACCGGCCACTAGGTAAACGCAGCCGGCGAAGCCCTCGCCGGCCCACCACTCCGCCGCGCGAAGCGATGCACTCTTACGTGCGTCGGTGATGCTGGCTGCCTCTTCCACGGCACGAATCTTGCACCTTCCGCCCTGTCACTCATCGCCGCGCCCGCACATGAAGCCTGCCGTTACTGGAATGAAAGCCGTCATCCTTGCCGGAGGCCTGGGTACCCGCATCAGCGAGGAATCCCACCTGCGTCCCAAGCCGATGATCGAGATCGGTGGCAAGCCGATCATCTGGCACATCATGAAGCTCTACACCCACTTCGGCATCACCGATTTCGTGGTGTGCCTTGGCTACAAGGGCTATGTGATCAAGGAGTACTTCGCCAACTACTTCCTGCACATGTCCGATGTCACCTTCGACATGGCCGAGAACCGCATGCAGATCCACAACCGCCACGCCGAGCCCTGGCGGGTGACGCTGGTCGATACCGGTGACAGTACCGCTACCGGCGGACGTTTGAAGCGCGCACGCGACTACCTTGGCGACGACACGTTCTGCCTTACCTACGGCGACGGCGTCGCCGACATCGATCTTGCCGCTCTGGTCGATTTCCATCGCGGTCACGGCCGCCTGGCAACGGTGACCGCGGTACAGCCTCCCGGTCGCTTTGGTGCCTTGGCCATCAGCGGTACGCAGGTCGGCGGCTTCAAGGAAAAGCCATTGGGCGATGGCGCCTGGATCAACGGGGGCTTCTTCGTGCTGGAGCCGGGTGTGTTCGACTACATCCAGGGCGATGCGACCACATGGGAACAGGAGCCGATGCGGCAGCTGGCCGAGGACAGCCAGCTGATGTCTTTCCTGCATCATGGTTTCTGGCAGCCGATGGATACCTTGCGTGACAAGACCCTGCTGGAGGAGCGCTGGTCGCAGGGCAAGGCGGAGTGGAAGCTGTGGCAGTAACCCCGGAGTTCTGGCGCGGCCGCCGCGTACTGCTCACCGGTCACACCGGCTTCAAGGGTGGCTGGCTGGCACTGTGGCTGCAGCATATGGGGGCGCAGGTGCAGGGCTATGCCCTGCCCGCCCCGCGCGGTGATTCATTGTGGCAAGCAGCCCGCCTTGACCAACTGATCGCTGGCGAGCTGGCTGACATCCGTGATCCGCAGCGCCTGGCTGCAGCACTGCACGCACAGCAGCCGGAGCTGATCCTGCACCTTGCCGCGCAGCCGCTGGTGCGCGAATCCTACCGCGCGCCGGTGGATACCTGGTCGACCAATGTCACCGGCACGCTCAATCTGCTGGAAGCCGTGCGTCAATGCGACAGCGTCCGCGCCGTCGTGGTGGTCACCACCGACAAGTGCTATGACAACCGCGAATGGGTCTGGCCCTACCGTGAGCAGGATCCGCTGGGCGGCCACGACCCCTACAGCAGCAGCAAGGCGGCCGTCGAGCTGCTGTGTGCTTCCTGGCGCGCGTCCTATCTGAAGGCCCAAGGGGTCGCGTTGGCCACCGCCCGCGCTGGAAACGTCATCGGCGGCGGCGACTGGTCGCCAGAACGCCTGTTGCCCGATGTCCTGCGCCAATGGCAGCAACAGCAACCTGTCACCCTGCGCTATCCCGGTGCGACCCGTCCCTGGCAGCACGTGCTTGAACCCCTGCACGGCTATCTGTTGTTGGCCCAGGCCTTGCTGCAGCACCGGGAAGGTGCGGATTCGGCGTGGAACTTTGGCCCGGATATGGCGGATGTCGCCAGTGTCGGCACGGTCGTGGAGCAACTGGCCCAGCTCTGGCCCGGCGAAGCGCGCTGGCAGCTTGGGACCGCGGCACAACCGCACGAAGCCGGCTTGCTGGCGCTGGATTCGGCCAAGGCACGGCACTTGCTTGCATGGAAGCCAACCTGGTCGTTGTCGCAGGCCCTGGCGCAGACCGTGCGCTGGCATCAGGCATGGCAGGCCGGCGAAGACATGCAGCGCCATACCCTCATCCAGATCGAAGATTTCCAGAACAGCACGCGATGAACCACGACGAACTCCAGCTACGCCATCAGATTGCCGAACTGGTCGGGCAATACGCCGACCGCTACCTTGCGCCTTCGCCGTTTGTCCCCGGCAGCAGCACGGTTGCACCGTCGGGCAAGGTGATCGGTGGCACCGAGCTGAAGTCGATGATGGAGGCGGTGCTGGATGGCTGGTTGACCACCGGCCGCTTCAACGACGCTTTCGAGAAGAAGCTGGCGCGCTACCTCGGCATGCGCAATGTGCTGACTACCAACTCGGGCTCCTCGGCCAACCTGCTGGCATTCTCGACATTGACATCACCGCGCCTGGGCGAGCGCGCCATTGGCAAGGGCGATGAAGTCATCGGCGTTGCCGCCGGCTTCCCGACCACGGTAAACCCGATCCTCCAGTGCGGCGCGGTACCGGTGTTCGTGGACGTCGAGCTGGGCACCTACAACGTCAATGCCGAGCTGATCGAAGCGGCGATCACCCCGCGTACCCGCGCGATCATGCTTGCCCACACCCTGGGCAATCCGTTCAACCTGGGCGTGGTGCGCGAGCTGTGCGACCGCCATGGTCTGTGGTTGATCGAAGACTGCTGCGACGCGCTCGGCTCCACCTACAACGGCAAACTGGTTGGCAGCTTTGGCGACATCGGCACGCTGAGCTTCTACCCGGCCCACCACATCACCATGGGCGAGGGTGGCGCAGTGTTCACCAGCTCGCCGCGGCTGAAGCGCATCATCGAATCATTCCGCGACTGGGGCCGCGACTGCTACTGCGCGCCGGGCACCGACAACACCTGCGGGCAGCGCTTTGACTGGCAGCTAGGCGGGCTGCCTGAAGGCTACGACCACAAGTACACCTACTCACACCTCGGCTACAACCTGAAGATCACCGATATGCAGGCCGCCTGTGCGTTGGCACAGATGGACCGCCTGGAAGGCTTCATCGCCGCGCGCAGGCGCAACTTCGGCTGGCTGCATCAGCGCCTGTCCGGCAGCACCGATCAGCTGATTCTTCCGCACGCTACGCCCGGCAGCGACCCATCGTGGTTCGGCTTCCCGATCACCCTGCGTGATGGCAGCGGCGTAGTGCGCGAAGACCTGTTGCGTCACCTGGACAGCCACAAGATCGGCACCCGCCTGCTGTTTGCCGGCAACCTGACCCGCCAGCCTTACATGCAGGGCCAGAACTACCGGGTCAGCGGCGACTTGCCGGTGACCGACAAGGTGATGAAGGACACCTTCTGGATCGGCCTGTGGCCGGGGCTGAGCGAAGACCAGCTTGAGCACGCCGCCAGCTGCATCGAGAGCGGTCTGGCCGGCGCGGCCATCCCGACGCGTGCCAGGGTATCGGCGTGAGCTACGTCGCCCCTATCCCCGCGAGCAGCATTCCGCGCGAACAGATCCGCCAAGCGGGCACCGTCGTGGTCATGGGTGCAGGCAACATGCTGCAGATGGTCGAGCCCTGGCTTGTTGCCAATTTCGCGCCTGCCCATATCACCGACAACCGTCCCGAAGCCGCGCAGCGATACCCCCGCTACCAGTACGTGGCGCCGCACCTGCTGCGCACGCTGGATCGCCCCTTCGTCATTGTCACCACCTCTCGTACCTTCTATCCGGAGATAAGCGCGCAACTGACCGCACTTGGCGTTGCGCATTGCCTGCTGGACGACATCCGTGGCGTGCACGCGGATATCTACCCGGTCATCGATGTGGCCTCGTTGGCAGCGCCCTACTCGGACGCGTATGGCAACAGCATCACCTGGGACGGCGAGATTCCGCCCAGGCTGAGCGTCCGCTTCGGACGCGATGGCAAGGATGGACGGCAGCCATTGATGGCACGCGACAACAGCCTGCGAATCGGCGCAGGCTGCCATTTCAACGGCAGCAACAAGATCACCTTCCTGGGTGATGGCTCCCGCGTTGCCTTGGGGGCGGGAACCTGGATGGCCGGCGGCTTCAGCTTGACCGCCAGCAACAACGCGCGCTTCCAGAGCGGTGCGCGCTGCACCTTCGAAGCCCTGAACGCCGATGTCCATGAAGGCGAAATCACGCTGGGCGATGACTGCATGGTCTCGGTGCAGGTGCACCTCCAGCAGACTGACTCGCACCCGATCTTTGACGCCCGCAACGGCGAACGCATCAATCGAGGCAAGCACATCCGGATCGGCAATCACGTCTGGATTGGCTACCAGGCCTTCCTGCTCGGCGGCTGCCAGATCGGCGACGACTGCATCGTTGGCGCACGCGCGGTGAGCGCGGGCAAGTTCAGCCGGGGCACGGTTCTTGCTGGCAATCCCGCAAGGGTGATCCGTGACAACGTCACCTGGCGCAAAGACGAGTTGACCTGCTCTCCGGCCCTGCACCACCTGTCGGACTGCAGGCCAGGCCCGACACCCGAGAACCAGTCATCCGCAGGAATATCCATGGACATCGTTGGAGCAGCCCCCACCTCACTTCACGTCGACATCAGCAACACGCTGGTCAACGCGCACGCCCAGCTGGACGTGCAACCATGAACGGTGCGCAGAAGCCCACGGTGTCCATGCAGGTTGCCGACTGGTTGGCAGATCAGGGCGTGGAGCAGGTGTTCGCTGTCACCGGCGGTGGTGCTATGTTCCTGAACCAGGCACTGGGAACAAATCCGCGGCTGCGCTGCGCATACATGCACCATGAACAGGCCTGTGCGATGGCAGCCGAGGGCTATGCACGCGTTGCGGGCAAGCCCGCCGTGGTCAACGTGACCACCGGGCCTGGCGGCATCAATGCACTGAATGGCGTGTTTGGCGCGTTCACCGATTCCATTCCCATGCTGGTCCTGTCTGGCCAGGTAAAGCGCGAAACGGCCTTGGATCACCGGCCGATCGCAGGCCTGCGCCAGCTGGGCGACCAGGAGGCGCCGATCGTGGCGATGGCCTCGCCTGTCTGCAAACGCGCCGTGGCCATCGGCGACCTCGCCGAGCTCGAGACGGAACTGCCGCATGCATTCGCGCTCGCCAGCCAGGGTCGGCCTGGCCCGGTCTGGCTGGACATCCCGCTGGACCTGCAAGGTACGGTCGCTGACCTGACCTTCCCGGCAATCGCCAATGACGGTGCAGCACTGCCGTCCGCCCAGCTACGCGACGACTGCAGGCACATTGCCGAACGCCTGCTCGCCGCGCACCGCCCGCTCATTTTGGCGGGCACCGGCGTAAGGCTCGGTGCCGCCGAAGCCGCGTTGCTTGCCTTCGCCGAACGCCATGGCATCCCCGTGGCCACCGCATGGACCCACGACCTGATTGCCAGCGACCACCCCTTGTTCGCCGGACGGCCCGGCACCATCGGCACCCGTCCCGGCAACTTCGCGGTGCAGAACGCAGACCTGGTGATCACCATCGGCTCACGTTTGAACATCCGCCAGACCAGCTACAACTGGGAGGCGTTCGCTGCTCGCGCCTATACCGTGCATGTCGACATCGACCAGACCGAACTGGACAAGCCCAGCCTGCGCACGGACCTGCGCGTCAACACCGACGCAGGCACCTTCCTGTCCACCCTGCAGGCCGAACTTGAAGGCACCGTATTGCCGGACTATGCACCGTGGGCCAGCTGGCTGCGCGGCCTGCGCTCGCGCTTCCCTGCAATCACCCCTGCCCAGCAGCAGTCGCCTTCGATCAATCCCTACGCCTTGGTCGAGCGCATCTTCCAGCAGCTACGTGCCGACGACATCGTGGTCTGTGGCAACGCCTCGGCCTGCATCCTGCCCTTCCAGGTAGGCAAGCTGCAGGCGCAGCAACGCATGTTCAGCAATTCCGGCTCGGCTTCGATGGGCTATGACCTACCGGCCGCAATCGGCGCCGCACTGGCGGCACCCGAGCGCCGGGTGATCTGCTTCGCTGGCGACGGCAGCCTGCAGATGAACGTGCAGGAACTGCAGACCCTGCGCACGCTGGGCCTGAATGTGGTGATCGTCGTGCTCGACAACCAGGGCTATCTGTCGATCCGTCAGACCCACGAGAACTTCTTCGGCACCGTGGTGGGCGCCACCGCGCAGAGCGGCGTCGAGTTTCCCGACTACACACGCCTCGCTGCCGCCTACGGCATCCGTACGATGGCAGTACATGAACCCGAGCAACTGCCGGTACTGGATTCCGCGCTCGTCGACGACGGCCCCATGCTCCTGCACGTGCATGTTGACCCAAGGCAGGAGTTCGAACCGCGGATCAAATCGCGTCGCGACGCCAGCGGCGCTTTCCACACACCGGAGCTTGACGACATGTTCCCGTTCCTGGACGTGGAGCAACTGCAGGAGATCCGTGCACAAGCCGCCGCAATCCGCCAGGCAGCGCAACCATGAACCCGCAGGCTTCAACGCTCCCGCCCGCGGACCAGGCCGCGCTCGCACACGCGCAGCGCGACGGCATCGTCATCATGGGCACCGGCGGCATGGCCAGCCAGCTCCATGAGGCGTGCCAGCAACTGGGTGTAAGCGTACATGCGTTCATCAGCAGCAACGTTGCAGCGAGCCAGCACCGCGGACTGCCCGTGCATGTACTTGCGCAACTCCCGCAAGCGTTGCTGGCTCACGAGGTCTGGATTGGCATTTTCAACCACGGCGACGATTCGGATCTCGTCAAGTTGCGTCGTCAATGCATGTCCGCCGGCTTCAGTCGCGTCCTGGTTCCGCAGCAGTACTACGCCCTGGTAGAAGCGCAGATGGGTTGGCGCTACTGGCTTGCGCCGTTGCACGCCTATGCGGCGCAGCAAGACGCCATTGCGCACGGACGCAAACTGTTGGCCGATACCGAAAGCACCATGGTATTCGATGCCATCCTGGATTTCAGGCGCGCCAATGAGCTGGATCAGGCGCTTCCACGTTCCGCCGGCCCGCAATATTTCCCTGCCGACCTGCAGCTCGTGCTGCCGCAGAATACCGGCATCTATCTCGACGGCGGCGCGTTTGATGGCGATACCGTCAGCCTGGCGGTGCAGCATCTTTCGCCGCGGCAGGTTCTTGCGTTCGAGCCGGACCCTGAAAACTTCCAGAAGCTCGCCGCGCGTGTTGCTGCCATCGACGTCGCCGCAACACTGTTTCCTCTGGGAATCTCCGATGCGGTTCGCTTCCTGCGTTTCCGTTCCGACAACGGCGCGGGCTGCGCAGTGGATGGCAGCGGTGACAGCCAGATACAGGTAGTGGCTATCGACAGCATCCTTTCCAGGCAGCAGGTGGATTTCATCAAGCTGGATATCGAAGGATGCGAGATAGAAGCCTTGCACGGTGCCCGCGAGCTTGTCGCCACCTGCAAACCCTTTCTCGCAATCGCCGGCTACCACCGCTGGGACGATCTGTGGCGCATCCCAACGCTGATTCACGCAATCAATCCCGACTATACGATCAAGCTCAGACTGCATTGCGCCAACAGCTTCGATGCGGTTTTCTACGCCTACAACGCCTGAGCCCGGCAACCACCTCTCCCCTATCAGAACCTGCATCATGCAAACCACCAATAAATTCTTCGAAGATCTGTTTGTCCTGGAACTGGCAAACAACCATTGGGGCAATCTTGCGCGTGGACTTGAGATTGTCAGGCAGTTTTCCGAGGTAGTCCGTGCAGGCAATGTGCGCGCGGCAATCAAACTGCAGTTCCGCGACGTCGATGCCTTTGTGCACAAGGACTACAAAACACGCAGCGACATCCGCTACGTGAAAAAGACCATGGACACCAAGCTCTCCATACCGGAGTTCGAGATCCTGGTGGAAGTCATCAAGGCCAGCGGTTGCATCGCAATGGCCACCCCGTTTGACGAGCGTTCGGTTGAATTGTGTGAAGCACTCGATTTTCCGATCATCAAGGTCGCCAGTTCAGATCTTGGCGACCATTCGCTGATCGAACGCATCGTCAAGACCGGCCGCCCGACCATCATCTCCACCGGGGGCGCCAACGAGCAGACGATTGATCGGGTGGTGCGCCAGTTCAGCGAGCGCGGAATTCCGCTGGCCATCAATCATTGCGTATCGCTGTATCCGTCCGAGGATGGCGAACTGGAGCTTAACCAGATCGACTACCTCCGCAACCGCTACCCGGCCCATGTGATTGGCCTGTCCACCCATGAGTACCATGACTGGAGCAGCTCGATGCTCATGTCCTATGCCAAGGGCGCACGCACCTGGGAACGTCATATCGACATCGAAGCCGATGGCATTCCAGTTTCCTCCTACTGCACGCTGCCCCATCAAGCCGCCGAGTGGTTCGCGGCTTACCACAAGGCGCGTGAGATGTGCGGTGGCTCCACCGCACAGCGACGCAAGCTGCCAAACCGCGAGATCAGCTATCTCGACAATCTGGTCCGCGGCGTCTATGCCAAGCGCGAGCTTCCTGCAGGCTACGTGGTGGAACCTTCGACGTTCGACAATGACTTCTACATGGCGGTGCCGCTATTGAAAGGCCAGCTTTCGTGCAGAGAAATACTGTCCGGCCTGACCCTGGCAAAACCACTGGATGGCGATGCGGCATTGACCCTGGCAACCGTAGCGACAAGCGCGTTCAGCCGCGAGCAACACAGCCTGATTCTCGACCGCGGGCTGTAAGCGCATCCGGGTGCCGAGCCACGCTCACCCCTCCCCGCATCGGCGCAATCACCAACCATCCAGACGTTCAGATGACAGCTGCTTCGCCAATGGCTGCTTGTGCAACCGACAGTTTCGACCGCCTCCCGGTCGCGCTGTGGCCACGCCTGCATGCAGTGCTGGACGGCCAGCATCTTCTGCTTACCGGCGGAACCGGTTTCTTCGGGAAATGGCTGCTCGCTCTGCTGCGCCGTCTCAATGCTTCCGGCACCCAGGTACACGTCAGCGTGGTATCGCGCGACCCGGGACGATTCCTGGCCGCACACCCTGAGCATCTTGATCAGCCCTGGCTGCACTGGATTGCCAGCGACATCCGCGAGCTGGACGGCCAACACGACCGCCACGTGGACATGGTTCTGCATGCCGCGACGGACACCTCCAGCCAGGCCCACGAAAAGCCTCTGGAGATATTCACCAGCATCGTCGATGGCACGCGGCGGGTCCTGGAGTATGCGGAAAGGAACGGCGCCCGGCGACTCCTGCTTACCGGCTCCGGTGCACAGTACGGCGCAATCCCGGAGGGGCAACCGGCCGCGGAAACCTCGCCGCTGGCATGCGAAAGCCATCTTGCACGGAACATCTACGGCGAATCAAAGCGCATGCAGGAAGCGCTGGCGGCTGTCTACATGCAACAGAGTGCGATTGACGTTGTCATGACGCGCTGTTTCGCCTTTTCCGGGCCCGGCATTGCGCTCGACGGCCATTTCGCGATCGGGAACTTCGTCCGCGACGCCCTGCGCGGTAACGGCATTACCCTCAATTCATCCGGACACGCGGTGCGCAGCTATCTGCACGGTGCTGATCTTGCCGTCTGGTTGCTGGTACTGCTCGGCGAAGGTCATGCCGGGCAGGTCTACAATGTTGGATCCGACCTTTCCCTGAGTATTGCCGAGCTCGCCGAGCTGGTACGCCGTCGGCTGGCTCCCGGCACGCCACTGCATATTCTCGGCCGCAACGATGGCCCCCGTTCCTACTATGTCCCCGCCATCGATGCGGCACGTGCGCTTGGGCTGGCGCCATGGACCCGCCTGCAAGACTCGATCGACGCGATGGCGGCCTGGGCCAGGGCGGAGGACCATCGCTTCAGTTCCGGTCCGCAAATGCCCTCGATCGCATATCGATGACAATTCCCCTTACCGTCGCCCTGCTTACCTATAACCGTCCGCACTACCTGCAGTTGGCGCTGCGCGCGATCATCGAACAGACCTACACGGACTTCGAACTGCTGGTCATGGACAATGGCAGCACGGACAACACGCCCGAGGTCGTACTCGGGTTCAAGGATGATCGATTGCGTTATGTGCGCAATGCGCCCGGACACCCTGCGAGCTTCAATGGCACCAGTGCCGTGCTCATTGCCCGTGGCAAGCGCTTGCTGATCACGCATGACGACGACATCATGGAAGCGGACATGCTGCAACGGCAAATGGCCATGTTCGATCGCAATCCTGAACTTGCCGCCATCTGGACCAACCAGAGCACGATGGACGAGAACGGCCAGCGTCTACTGGATCACCTCGCCCCACCCGGTCCGGACCGGATCTATGCGCGTGGCGAATACATCGCCAAAGCCGCCGAAGAGCGCCATTGGCACCCGCCCAGCAGTCTGATATTCACCCCCGGGCTGCTACCGCTGGCATCACTGCACAAGGTATATCGTGGGCTGCCCCTCGGCACAGGCAAGCGTGCGCCTACCGAAGGCAGTGGCGATTACATCATTCCGGCGCAGATGAACCTCAAGGCGCCGGTAGCGTTCCTCAACGCACCGCTGCTGCGTTATCGCCAGCACGGGGGTCAGGAAACCAATCATGCCGATCTGACCGGCGCCGTGTTGCATGGCTACGTCTCACTGCGCCGCTTTGTCGTACGTACCGACTACAAGCAACAGTATGTGCCCGTGTATGACGCATTGATCGCCCGCTACAAGGCACAGAGGCGGGTAACCGAGATCGCTGGCAGCACGCTGCCCATGCCAGCCCTTCGCCAGTTGCAGCGGATGTTCCGGCAAGGCAGCGCAGACCTGGCCGCCAATCCACGCGCCGGTTTCCAGTTGCTGCCGCTTGCCCTTCTGCTGCACCAGCATGCCGCGGCTGGAACGGAGAGTGAGCTTGAGCAGCTGCTTCGGGTCATGCCCGCTGCCGAGCCTGCGTTGCAGACATCCATCCACCGGCTCTACCGCTGGGCGGGTATACGCCATCAAGGTGGAAACCTGTTCCGAAACTTCGCGCCGGGCTCGCGCATCGTCATTCTTGGCAGCGTCCTGTTGTCAGCCTTGCTGGTACAGGAGGCACGCCAGGCCGGTGTCCACGTCGTCTGCTGCCTCGACTCCAGTGTTACACGACAGGGCTGCAATTGGCTGGGCACCACCATCGTCCCACCCAGCTGGCTGGCCGAGAACGACGTGCCGCTCGCGGCAATCGTGCTGAGCTCCGAACGCGACCACGAGGATGAACTCATCCACATGTTGCGTCGCCACGATGCCGAGACGCTGATCGTGTCATGGAAGCAACTGGTGGAACAGTACGTGCAAGGCAGCGTCGCTGCAGTGTTGGAGATGACTCTTGATTGATTGGACAACCCTACCCGGAGGACGCGTCAGTGGCGCCCCATTGCAGGTCACCCTGCTGGGCTACTGCATCCAGAGCGGAACGTGTCATGCACTGTCAGACGAGGACCTGCGCGCACTGAATCAGGCAATACCGCTCGATGCCCTGTGCGAATACGGGGTGGCGAACGGCTTGTACTTCAGTCGGCCAACGACCGAAACGCCGGCCCAGGAAATCAGAACCGCGCTGTTGTTCGCCCAGTCCCGCCCGGGTCGGGCTTCGTTCCAGCTTCAGGCCTCAAGCAGCAAGTACCTTGTTCTGGCGACGGCACATGAGCGCGTACAGCTTACGGAGGAGCAGCTGTTTGCGATCATTTTCGTGCCTGGCGACCATCCTGGCCGCGCGGGAAACGTCGTCACCACCACGCACCACATCGATTTCCGTCTTCATGGTGACAGCGATAGCCAGAACATGGCCCTGGCAGCGATACCCAAGGTCAACGTCGGGGTACATGCCTACTATCACTCGGCGCCATCGTGGATCAATTGGGTCACCACGGCGATCGCCGCAGATGCAACAGAACGGCGCGGCGAAGGCCCGTTGCTGAGCATCATCATCCCTGCCTACAACTACGGCCGGTTCCTTCGCCAATGCGTGCAGTCTGTCCTGGACCAGGGACTGGAAGACATGGAAGTCCTGGTGCTCGACAACGCATCCAGTGATGACACCGCGACAGTCATGCTGGATTTTTCGGCAGATCCGCGCGTTCGCTACATGCGCAATCCACACAATTATGGCGCCGGATTCAACTGGCTCAATGGCTTGAATCTTGCCCGGGGAACCTACTGCACGTTCCTCTCGGCCGACGACTTCTTCAATCCCGGCCACCTGCAACGACTGATGCCGGTGCTGTGCGCGAACAAGCAGGTAGTTGCCGGCTATACAGGGATCCGCTGGGTCGATGAAAGCGGCGCTACCGTAAACCAGCCCCGCCATCCCGGCTACCGGGCTGCGGACTATGTCGGCGGCCGCAACGAGGTCGCTGACCTGCTGATCCATGACTGCTACATCGCACCTTCAGCAGTGGTCTACCGTACCCGTCAGCTCCGTGACACCTGGCGTCCTTCCAGCACCCATGGCGCCGGCGACTGGGAAATGTCGATCCAGATCGCGGAGAGATTCCCCGACTTCGCCTACATCGATGTTCCTGGCGTCAGCTATCGCTTGCATACCTCGCAGCATTCGAGCCGGTTCTATGCATCCACCAATCCGCTCGAAGACCACTTGACCATTGTCGAAGGCGTCTTCAAGCGCCAAGCCCAGCAGGTGTTGCGTGGGCACGAACGGGCGGTGGCCGAGCATATTGAGCGCCGGCTTACCCTGTATCCTGATCAACGTGCCACCGAACTCGGGGCCCGTGCACGGGCACTGATCGGCCAGTTGGAGCAGCTGGCTGAAGCCAACGCGGCGCCACTCTTCAGCATCGTCCTCACTACCTGGAACCGCCCCACCCTGCTTGTTGATGCCTTGAACAGCATCAGCGCGCAAAGCCTTCGCGACTTCGAGGTGATCCTGGTGAACGACTGTGGCGAGCCCGTCGAGCACCTGCTTGGCGAGCGTGACTTCCCACTCACCTATCTGCAACTTGGCCGCAACGGCGGGCCAGCTGCAGCGCGAAACGCGGCACATCGACTGGCACGCGGGCAATATCTGGTCTATCTCGACGATGACGATCTGTATCAGCCCCAGCACCTGCAGACACTCGCCGATGCGATCCAGCGGCACCCCGGTGAAGTGGTTTACAGCGATGCATGCTTCATTACCGAGCGGATCGAGGGAGCGCATCGTCTCGTCCTGGCCGAAGAGCACCGCTACCCGCACGGAAGCTACTCGCACGAGCGGCTTTCGATAGAGAACTATATCCCGGTCAATACCTTCGCATGGCCGCGCGCGCTTGCTGCAGGCATCGGCGGCTTTGACGAGCACCTGCAAGGACTGGAAGACTGGGATTTCCTGCTGCGTCTGGCAGCACGGGTACCCTTCAACCACGTGCGCCAGCAGACCGCGCAGGTACGGATGCGTGCGGATACCGATGAACGTCGTTCGGTACAGGCCTTCGGGCACTACCCGGCCTTGTACCGGAAGATCTATGCCCGCCATTCGGATCTTGACGCGGAAACCGTGCGCACCGGCCGAGCCGAACGACTGAAGCAGCTTGGTGTCTTGATTGCGCAGACCCCTGAGAGCGTGATTGACAACTGGCGCGCCGCGCGGGTGCCCTCGCCTGCCCAGCGCCAGCTGTGCGTGCAGCGTATCGAGCAGTCCGTGGCGCGCCCAAGGCTATGCGTGCTATTGCGGAGTGTGGACGGAAATACTGCAAGCATTCAGCGCAGTATTGCCAGCCTGCACGGCAACGAGGGCATGCCTGAAGCCTTGCGGGTGATCGTTGTCAACGAAAGTACAGTGGCGTCGATATGCCCCAGCGTGGCCTGTGACCAGGTTCAGGTGATTGATTCAACGGCAGTGACTTGGGATGCCTTCCGCAACAGCCTGCTCAATGACCATACCCTGGACTGGCTGCTGATCGCCAACGCCGGTGATGAGTTCACGCCAGGGGGGCTACTGCAACTGCGCCTGCATCTCGCCGCGCAGCCGCAATCACGCGCGGTCTTTGCCGATGGTTGGCAACGCACCAATGACGGCAGCTTGGTGCCGATGTTGCGACCTGATCTCAATCTGGACCTGTTGCTGGCAAACCCGTCGGTCCTGGCCTCGCATTGGGTGTTCAAGTGCCAGGCAGCACGCGACGTCGGCGGCTTCGACCCCGCTGCAGGCGATGCTGCAGAGCTGGGCCTGATCCTGCGCCTTGTCCATGCAGGCGGCTTCGGTGGAATCGAACATCTACCGGAACCTTTGTTGACCAGCACAGCGGGCCGCTTTGACAGCCGCGCCCAGCAGCGGACCATCCTGGCCCATCTGCAGGCACGCGGCTACGCCAATGCCAGCGTGCAAGCCATCGAAGGCGGCTTGCACAGGATCGACTACGGTCATGGCCGGCAGCCTTCTGTTTCGCTGGTAGTGATCGTGTCAAGGGACACGACGCTCAGTGCACTGGAGCGCTGCGTTGTTTCAGTGCTTGAGAAGACCCACTACGCCAACTATCAACTGCTGATGGCAGACAACGGCGCCAACGATGAACTGCGGCGGTGGATGCAACAGGTGGAGTCATTGGCCGCCGACCGCGTGCAAGCCTTCACCTTCGATCCGCCATTGCCACACACCGCTGCCTGCAACCTTGCCGCAGCGCAGGCCAGTGCAGAGTTCCTCCTGTTCCTGCGCCCCGAGGTCGCGGCGCTACAACCGCAGTGGCTGGAGGAACTACTGAATCACGGACTGCGCACGGAGGTTGGCGTGGTCGGGGCAAAGACCGTCTCCGGCGAAGGCAAGGTCACGCATGCGGGACTGGTGCCCGGTCTTCGCGCCAGCGGCGGGCGTGCCTTCGCCGGCGAAGCAATGGACGCACCCGGCTATATGGGCCGGCTGCAGGTGGCCCAGCAGTACACCGCGGTTGCCGACAGCTGCCTGTTGATCAGCAAGGCGCTGTTCAACGAACTGGGCGGTTTCGACCACGCAGCATTCATCGACGAAGGCGCAGACGTCGATCTGTGCCTGCGAGCGCGCATGCAGGGCTATCTCACCGTATGGACACCGTATGCACTGTTGCTGCATTCGAACGAACCGGTTCCGTTGACCGAGACCGCGAACGACGCTTTGCTGGAACGCTGGTTGCCGCAGATCGCAAACGATCCCGCGTACAACCCCAGCCTGCGATTGGACGTGGTTGGTGGTTTCCGGCTTGGCGAATCCGACTTCTCGTGGAAACCCTTGCCCTGGCGGCCAATCCCCCGCGTCCTGGCGCAACCGGCAGATCCCTGGGGCAGCGGCCACTACCGCGTCATCCAGCCATTCGAGGCCCTCAAGTCCGAAGGGCGCATTGAAGGTGCCCTGTACTCAACCCTGCTCGATCCAGTCGAACAGGCACGCATCGATCCGGATGTGGTGATCCTGCAGCGGCGCGTCAGCGATGAGGACCTGCACGGTATCCAACGCATGGGCCGCTATTCGTCCGCATTGAAGATCTACGAGCTGGACGACTACCTGCCCAACCTGCCTGCCAAAAGTGCACATCGCGAGCACATGCCGCGCGATGTGCTGCGCAGCCTGCGCAAGGCGCTTGGGCTGGTGGACCGTTTCGTGGTGTCTACGCCGGCGATGGCCGAGGCGTTTGCCGGCATGCATCCGGATATCCGCATCACCCCCAACCGGCTGCCGGTGGGTTGGTGGAAGCAGCTGCCCATCGTTCGTCGCGAAAACGGTGCACGACCACGTGTGGGCTGGGCTGGCGGATTGGGCCATACCGGCGATCTGGAGATGATTGCTGATGTCGTCAGTGAATTGGCGCAGGAGGTGGATTGGGTGTTCTTCGGCATGTGCCCGGATCGCCTGCGTCCCTATGTCGCCGAGTTCCATCCAGGGGTGGATATCGCGCTATATCCACGCGCCCTGGCGTCACTGCAGCTTGATCTGGCAATCGCACCGCTGGAAGACAATCCTTTCAACGCCTGCAAGAGCAATCTGCGCCTGTTGGAATACGGCGCCTGCGCGGTGCCGGTGGTCTGCAGCGATGTTGGTCCCTACCGGGACCCTGCCCTGCCCGTCAGCCGCGTACGTAACCGCCATCGCGAATGGGTCGGCGCCATCCGCGACCACCTCGCCGACGCCGCGGCCCGCCGCAACGCCGGTGATGCATTGAAGACCATCGTCCACCGCAACTGGATGCTGGAAGGCGCTGGTCTGGATGATTGGCGTGCAGCCTGGCTGCCTTGATCCCGAACGCATCTCCAACCTTTTCGACGGCCGCCGGTTCTCCGGGGGCCGTTTCCATTTGGGTCTCAGAACCCCCGCCCGTCCTGAAAACCCGTCGGCAGCGTCGGATTTCCGACACCCAACGCGTGCAGCACGACGTATTCACGAACATCAAAGCCTTCACGGTTCCGGCACGCAACTTGCAGCTGTCCCATCAGCTCTCCCACACGTTGCCCGGAAACCCGCACGATGTCCCACTCCATCACCTCTGTTCTCTCCCAGATCCGCACGCTGCAGAACCAGGTGGGGCAAGCCGCTCCCCAGGGTGACCTGCCGCGCAGCAACGCGATCCAGGGGTTGGCCGAAGGCAATGCCGTTGCAGCCCCTTCGTTCAGCCAGACCTTGCAGGGCGCCATCCAGGGCGTCAACGAGGCCCAGCAGAAGTCCGGGCAGCTCGCCGCTGCCTTCGAGCGCGGCGATGCCAATGCCGATCTGGCCAAGGTCATGGTCGCCTCCCAACAGTCCTCGCTGGCGTTCCGCGCCACCGTGGAAGTCCGTAACCGTCTCGTCCAGGCTTACCAGGACGTGATGAACATGCCGCTGTAAGGATCCGCACGCATGGCACTCGCGCTGTCCAGAGAATCACTGAATCCGGAACGGGCTGGGGCCTGGTTCGATCGTCTGCAGAGCCTGCAGATCACCCGCCGCCTGGGCCTGATGGCGATGATCACGGTTGCCGTCGCAGCCGGTTTGTTCGTGTTCTTCTGGGCGCAGAAGCCACAGATGATGCCGCTGTATACCGGGCTTGACCAGAAGGCGACAGCCGAGGCCACCGATCTGTTGCGCTCGGCGCAGATTCCGTTCGAACTGGACGCCGCCACTGGCGCGATCAGCGTGCCGGAGAAGAACGTGCACGATGCACGCCTGAAGCTGGCCGGCTCCGGACTGACCGAAAGCGGCCGCCTCGGCTTTGAGATGATGGAACGCGATCCCGGTTTCGGCGTCAGCCAGTTCGTCGAGAACGCACGCTACCAGCACGCATTGGAAACCGAGCTGGTACGCACCATCAGCAGCCTGCGTCCGGTCCGCGATGCGCGCGTGCACCTGGCCATCCCCAAACCCAGCGCATTCACCCGCCAACGTGACGTCGCCAGTGCCTCGGTGGTGCTGGAATTGCGTGGCGGCCAGCAGCTGGAACGCAACCAGGTAGACGCCATCGTGCATATGGTGGCCTCCAGCATCCCGGATCTGGCGCCGGAGCGCGTGACCGTGGTCGACCAGAGCGGTCGCATGCTCACCATTGCCGATCCGAACAGCGAAGCCGCACTCAACGCTGCCCAGTTCGACCAGGTGCGGCGTCTGGAGGGTTCGTACAACCAGCGCATCCGGGAACTGCTGGAGCCGATGACCGGCGCTGGCCGCGTCAACCCGGAAGTCAGCGTCGACATGGATTTCTCGGTCACCGAGGAGGCGCGCGAGCTGTACAACGCCGAGCCGCAGAAGGTCCGCAGCGAGCAGATCAGCGAGAACACCACCACCACCGCGGGCCCGCAGGGCATCCCCGGTGCCACCAGCAACACCCCGCCCGGGCCGGCCGCCGCTCCACCGGCCACCGCAGCGACGCCAACCGAAACCTCCAAGAACGCAACCCGCAACTACGAACTGGACCGCACCCTGCAGCACACCCGTCAGCCGCCGGGCCGGGTCAATCGCGTCTCGGTCGCGGTGCTGGTTGACCACGTGCCGCGTGCCGGCAGCAACGGCAAGCTCAGCGATCAGCCACTGAGCGCCGCCGAATTGACCCGCGTCGAAGCACTGGTCAAGCAGGCCGTGGGCTTCAACGCCGAGCGCGGCGACACCGTGTCGGTGATGAATGCACCGTTCGTGCGTGAATCCATCCCGGTCGAAGCCCCGAAATGGTGGGAGAACCCACAGGTGCGTGATGCACTGCGTCTGGTCCTTGGCGCCATCGTGGTGCTGGCCTTGCTGTTCGGCGTACTGCGCCCGGCCCTGCGCCAGATCACCGGCACGCCCAAGGCCCTGCCCGGTGCGGAAGATCCGCTGAGTGCCGACGTGCAGGTACTGGACGATGGCACCGAGATGCCGGCGCTCGCCGCCGACCGCCTGCACCTGGACGGCACGCCCGCCCTGGCGCTGCCGGTGGATGCGTATGAAGAACGCCTGCGCATGGCCCGTGAAGCAGTGAAGACCGACTCCAAGCGGGTTGCCCAGGTAGTGAAGGGATGGGTGTCAAATGACTGATGCAATGCCGATGACCGGCGTGCAACGTGCCGCCGTACTGCTGCTGTCGCTCGGCGAGACCGATGCGGCCGAAGTACTGCGTCACATGGAACCGAAGGAAGTGCAGAAGATCGGCATCGCCATGGCCACGCTCAGCGACGTCACCCGCGAGCAGGTGCAGCAGGTGATGGATGATTTCGGCGCCGAGCTGGGCAACAAGACCTCGCTGAGCGTTGGCTCGGACGACTACATCCGCAACATGCTGGTGCAGGCGCTGGGCAATGAGAAAGCCAGCAACCTGATCGACCGCATCCTGCTCGGCCGCAACACCACCGGCCTGGATGCATTGAAGTGGATGGACCCGCGCGCGGTCGCCGATCTGGTACGCAACGAGCATCCGCAGATCATTGCCATCGTCATGGCCCACCTGGAAACCGACCAGGCCGCCGAAGCACTGAAGCTGCTGCCCGAGCGTACCCGCGTCGACGTGCTGCTGCGTATCGCGACCCTCGATGGCATTCCGCCGAATGCCTTGAACGAACTCAACGAGATCATGGAGCGCCAGTTCGCCGGCAACCAGAACCTGAAGTCGTCGAACATTGGCGGCGTGCAGTGCGCTGCCAATATCCTCAACTTCATGGACGGCGGCCAGGACCAGGCCATCCTCACCGAGATCGCCCGCATCGACTCGCCGCTGGGCAGCCGCATCCAGGACCTGATGTTCGTGTTCGATGACCTGGTGGACCTGGACGACCGCGAGATGCAGCTGGTGCTGCGCGAAGTCAGCGGCGAGCGCCTCGGTCTTGCCCTGCGCGGCGCCGATATCAAGGTGCGCGACAAGATCACCCGCAACATGTCCCAGCGTGCCGCCGAAATCCTGCTCGAGGACATGGAGGCCCGTGGACCGGTGCGCCTGTCCGATGTGGAAGGTGCACAGCGCGAAATCCTTGCCATCGTCAAGCGCATGGGCGATGAAGGCACCATCACCCTGGGCGGCGCCGCGGAGGCCATGCTGTGAACAACGCCGTGCGTTGGCACGCCCCGGATCTCAACGCCCCGATGGTTCCACCGTCGGCGGATGACATCGATCTGGATGCCCTGGAAACCATCGTTGCCGAGCCGGCGCCGCCGCCGTTGCAGCTGCCTACCCTCGAGGAGCTCCAGGCGATCCGCGACGCCGCGCAGGAAGAAGGCTTCCAGCAGGGCCATGCCGACGGATACGCACAGGGCCAGGCCGAAGTCCGGCGCCTGACCGCACAGATCGAAGGCATCCTCGACAACTTCAGCCGGCCGCTGGTGCGTTTGGAGAATGAAGTGGTCGGCGCGCTCGGGGAACTGTCGGTACGCATTGCCGGTGCCCTGATCAGCCGCGCCTACGAGGCCGATCCTTCCCTGCTGAAGGATCTGATCGACGAAGCATTGGATACGGTCAGCGGCACCAACCGTGATGTCGAGGTTCGGCTGCATCCGGACGACATCGCGGCGATCAGCAACCTGCTGAGCCTGCCTCCCGGCCAGCGCCTGGTGCCCGACCACAGCCTCAGCCGTGGCGACCTGCGCGTGCACGCCGAAGCGGTACGCGTCGATGGCACCCTGGATGCCCGCCTGCGCGCGGCATTGGCCACCGTGTTGCGTCGCGCAGGTGCTGCACAATGAATACCTCGCCTTCGCCCGCCCCCGCCGACTGGGCAGCCGCACGCAACCTGCGCTTGGCGGCACGTCTGGACGGCATCGCACTGGACGCAAGCGGCGGCCACGGTCTGGTCCGTGAAGGGATCCTGCGTCGTGCCGTTGGCCTCACCCTGGAAGCCGTCGGGTGCGAGGCACCAATGGGCGCCAGCTGCAAGGTCGAGATCATCGATGGCGGCTGGGTGGATGCCGAGGTGGTCGGCTTCTCGGGCGACCGTACCTATCTGATGCCCAGCGCCGAATTGCATGGCCTGCTGCCCAATGCGCGCGTCGTGCCCTCCTACCGCCGTGGTGGCGTTGAGGTCGGCGAAGGCCTGCTGGGCCGGGTCATCGACTCCGATGGCATCCCGCTCGACGGCAAGGGCCCAATCCGCGCCGAGGGCAATGTCAGCATGGCCGGTGTCGCGATCAACCCGCTGGCACGTGAGCCGATCACCCAGCCACTGGACGTCGGCGTGCGCGCGATCAACGCGCTGCTGCCGATTGGCCGCGGCCAGCGTGTGGGCCTGTTCGCCGGCTCCGGTGTCGGCAAGTCGACACTGCTCGGCATGATGACCCGCTTCACCGCCGCCGATGTGATCGTGGTCGGCCTGATCGGTGAACGTGGCCGCGAAGTACGCGATTTCGTCGAATCCACCCTGGGCGAGGAAGGCCTGCGCCGCGCCGTGGTCGTCGCCAGCCCGGCCGACCGACCGCCGCTGGCACGCCTGCATGGTGCCTATCGCGCCACCGCCATCGCCGAATGGTTCCGCGACCAGGGGCTGAACGTTCTGCTGCTGATGGATTCGCTGACCCGCTTCGCCCAGGCCCAGCGCGAGATCGGCCTGTCGGTCGGCGAACCGCCCACGACCCGCGGCTACCCACCGTCGGTATTCGCCAAGCTGCCTGCCCTGGTCGAACGTGCCGGCAACGGCGCCAAAGGCCGCGGTTCGATCACCGCGTTCTATACCGTACTGACCGAAGGCGACGATCCGCAGGACCCGATTGCCGACGCCGCCCGGGCGATTCTGGACGGCCACATCCTGCTGTCACGCCGTGTCGCCGACAGCGGCCTGTACCCGGCCATCGATGTCGAATCCTCGGTCAGCCGCGTGGTCCAGGACATCGCCGACGACGTCTGGCGCGCGCGCATCCGCAAGCTCAAGCAACTGGTATCGGCCTATACGGCCAACCGCGACCTGATCGCCATCGGCGCCTATCAACGCGGCAACGATCCGCTCACCGACGAAGCACTGGATCGGTGGCCGGAGATCATGGAATTCCTTGGCCAGGACGTGCACAACGCCGCCGACCTGGGCCACAGCCTGAACGCATTGCACCAACTGGTAGATAGTGAGACGCCCGCATGAGCCCTAGCCGCCGCCTGGATCCACTGCTGCGCCGCGCGCAGGACCGCGAAGATGAAGTCGCCAAAGCCTTGGCCGAACGCCAGCAGGCCTTGGACATGCATCAATCGCGCCTCTCCGAGCTGCGCCAGTACGCCGAGGAATACGCCAACGCGCAGCTGGCCACCACCAGCGCCGCACAACTGCTCAACCGCCGTGCCTTCCTCGACCGCCTCGACAACGCGGTCGAAGCGCAGAGCAAGACCGTGGACAGCAACCAGGAACGTGTCGATGCCGAACGCGCGCGCTTGTTGTTGGCCAGTCGCGACAAGGCCGTGTTGGAACAGCTGGCCGCCAGCTACCGCGCCCAGGAGAAGCAGGTCGCCGACCGCCGCGACCAGCGCGAGATGGACGACATCGGTGCCCGCCGTGCGCGCCTGAAGCGGACCGAACGCGAAGGAGAAAGCCAGTGAACGTCCTCTCTTCGGCACCTCCCCCTGCCAGCAGCATCGATGTCGGCAGCAATGCACGTGGCAGTTCTACCGACAAGACCGCGGAGAGCGGCTTTGACGCAATGCTCAACAGCAAGCCAGCGACGCAGAAATCCGCCGCCAGCAAGCCAGCCAGCACTGCCCCCAAGCCTGCCAATGAACCGAAAGGTGAGGACGGTGCCAGCGAGGCGACCGCGCCACAGCGCCCCGCTACCGACAGCGCTGCCAGCACCGGCGACAAGGCGGATCAGCAGCCAGCGGCAGAGGATGCACCGTGGCCACCATTTGGGCTGTCGGCAATCGTTACCCAAGCTGCGGAGCCCCCAGTGCAGGCATCGGCAGCCTTGGCCGCGGCGGCCAATCAGCAGGGGTCAGCACAGCCTTCGGCCAATCCACCCTTGTCGCTGTCTCCTGCCCTGGCAGCTGCTCCCGCCGCTGACGGCGCTAATCCGGCAACCCTCAACGCCGACGATGCTGCCGCAGAGTTGAGCTTGCCCTTGGCCAGTTTGCCCACCAACGACGATGCCAGCACCCTCAACCTCGACGCCGATACCCCGGCACCCACCACATTTGCGTCCTTGCTGCATAACCAGGCACTGCAGGAAGTCCGCGCAAGTGCCCCGGCCAGCAGCATCAGCGCGCCCACACCTACCCCCGACCTGAATTCTGGTGACTTTGACGAAGCCATCGGTGCCCGCGTCGGTTGGCTGGCGGAGCAGAAGATCGGCCACGCCCATATCCGCATCAATCCGGAGAACATGGGCCAGATCGACGTGAAGCTGCAACTGGACGGTGACCGTGTCCATGCCAGCTTCAGTAGTGCCCATGCCGATGTTCGTCACGCCCTGGAAAGCAGCCTGCCGCGCCTGCGCGAAATGCTTGGCGAGCAAGGCCTGCAGCTGAGTCACGCCGACGTGGGCCAGCAATCCACGCCGCAGCAGGACAGCGACAAGGGCGAGGCTGGCAGCGGCTTGGCATCAGGCAGCCAGCTGGAAGGCACCGATCTCCCGGTAACCTCCAGCCACAACCTGCGGATGCGCGGCCTGCTGGATGCGTATGCCTGAGGTCACTCCGTTGTGGGAGTGGTGTAAACGACGGAGCTGATGATCTGAAACGCTGGCTGCTTCGCGGCTGACGCCGCTCCCACAAGGCTGACTACTTTTGTGGGAGCGGTGTAAACCGCGAGGCTGGCAATCCATCGGACCATCTACAAACGATCACTGTGCTGACAGCACTTGGGAGGCCGCAGCGCCATCCTGCGTTGATGGCGCTTCCAGCAATCAACCCAAAGCCAGGATCCAAAACCCTCCGCACAGGCCGGATATCCCTACCCGGCCACGCATATCTGGTCACCTTCACAACGCTAGCTCGCCAGCCGCTTTTTCTGGACTTCCAACTGGCCTCGCGCATAGCTCAAGCCTTGTACCACCCTCTGCTCTGGCGTGACGCACGATTATTGACCTGGATACTGATGCCAGACCATTGGCATGGCCTGGTACAGCTGGGTGCCTGTACCACTCTCAGCTCATTGCTGCGGCGCATAAAATCCAATACGGCACGCGGCTTGCCAGAATCAATCAGCCGCCCCGTTTGGTCACCGGGTTTTCATGACCGGGCCATTCGCAAGGATCTGGACCTGAAGGCGACAGCCCGCTAGATCATCATGAATCCGGTCAGGGCCGGGCTTGTGAGCTCTCCGCGCTTCTACCCGTACTGGAATGCAATATGGCTCTAAGCCCAGCTTTTGTGGGAGCGGTGTAAACCGCGAAGCTGGCGATCTGTCGGATGTTCAGCTTCGCGGTTTACACCGCTCCCACAAGAACCCAACCACGCGTCAATAGACCGTCACCCCCTCCTCCGGCACAGCCCTTGCATCTGACTGGACAGCAATCCTGAGGAGCTCCACGTGGCCGTTGCCGCAGATAAAAACCGCAAAGCTGAACCCACCAAGGAAGCGGCAAGCAAACCGAAGCGCTCGTTGTTGGTGCCCGCCCTGATCGCCGTGTTTGCTGCTGCCGCAGCCGGCGGCGGCGTCTGGTACTTCACCCAGGGCAAGGCCCAGGCCGAAGCCAGCAAGGAGGCCAAGCCCAAGACCCCGGCACCGGCCCAGTACTTCGCCCTGGACCCGGCCTTCGTGGTCAACCTCAGCGGCCCGATCGACGGCCCGCGCTACCTGCAGGTTGAAGTGCAGTTGATGACCCGCGACCCGCTGGCACTGGCTGCCCTGCAGACGCATGCACCGGCGATCCGCGCCAAATTGCTGATGCTGTTCTCGCAGGTCGAGCCCACCCAGATCGCCGACCGCGCCGGCAAGGAAAAGCTGCAGGCCTCGGCGCTGGCCGAAGTACAGAAGCTGATGAAGGCCGAGACCGGCCAGAACAGCGCCGACGAATTGTTGTTCACCAGCTTTGTGACCCAGTAAGGCGCCACGATGAGCATCAACGACCTGCTGTCCCAAGACGAGATCGACGCCCTGCTGCATGGCGTCGATTCCGGCTCGGTCAATACCGCAGAGCCGGAGGCGGCGCCGGGCGAAGCGCGTTCGTACGACTTCGCCAGTCAGGACCGCATCATCCGTGGGCGCATGCCGACCCTGGAAATGGTCAACGAGCGCTTTGCACGTTTGTGGCGCATCGGCCTGTTCAACCTGATCCGGCGCTCGGCCGAGCTGTCGGTGCGCGGGATCGAACTGGTCAAGTTCGGCGACTACCTGCATTCACTGTATGTGCCGACCAACCTCAACCTGATCCGCTTCAAGCCCTTGCGTGGCACCGGCCTGATCGTGTTCGAGCCGACCCTGGTGTTCGCCATTGTCGACAACTTCTTCGGCGGTGACGGACGCTATCCGACCCGCATCGAGGGCCGCGAATTCACCGCGACCGAAATGCGCGTGATCCAGCTGATGCTCAAGCAGACCTTCACTGATCTGCGCGAGGCCTGGGGCCCGGTGATGAACGTCGATTTCGATTACATCAACTCCGAGATCAACCCGCACTTCGCCAACATCGTCAGCCCACGCGAGTACGTGGTGGTCAGCCGCTTCCACGTTGAACTGGACAGTGGCGGTGGCGACATCCACATCACCTTGCCGTACTCGATGCTGGAACCGATCCGCGAACTGCTGGATGCCGGCATCCAGAGCGACCGCAACGACCGCGACGAAAGCTGGGCCATCATGCTGCGCGAGCAGCTGGATACCGCCGAGGTGGAGCTGTCCAGCGTGCTGGCCAAGCGCCGCATGAGCCTGCGCGAACTGACCAAGCTGAAGATCGGCGACGTGCTGCCGATCGAAATGCCCAAGCAGGTGCCGCTGTGCGTTGAAGGCATCCCGGTTTTCACCGGCGAGTTTGGTGTGTCCAACGAACGCAACGCCATCAAGATCACTGCTACCCATCCTCCGGGAAAGCGCCCCAGCGTCCCCGTGATTCAGGAAAACACCGATGAATGACAACCACTCCCCCGAAACTGAAAACGGCGCAACGCCGGCCCAGTTCAGCAACCTGCAGGCCGACAACAGCATCAATACCGATCTGGACCTGGACGTCATCCTCGACGTACCGGTGACCTTGTCGCTGGAAGTCGGTCGCGCGCGCCTGCCGATCCGCAACCTGCTGCAGCTCAACCAGGGCTCGGTGGTGGAACTGGAGCGCGGTGCCGGCGAATCGCTGGACGTATTCGTCAATGGCACGCTGATCGCGCACGGCGAAGTCGTCGTCATCAATGATCGCTTCGGCGTGCGCCTGACCGACGTGGTCAGCCCCAGCGAGCGCATCCGGAGACTGCGTTGATCGCATTGCTCGCCTATGCCGCACCGGCCGCCAAGGCGGCGACGCCGGTCGGTCAGCACGCGGCCAGCGCGCCCGGTCTGTTCGGCGCGTTCTTTACCTTGCTGCTGGTGCTGGGCCTGATCATCGGCCTGGGCTGGCTGCTCAAGCGCATGCCTGGCGGCGGGTTTCGCCCTGCCGAGGGCCTGAAAGTGGTCGCCAGCATCAATGTCGGTGCCAAGGAGCGCGTGGTGGTGGTGGATGTCAACGGCCAGCAGCTGCTGCTCGGCATCACCGCCGGCGGCATCAGCACCTTGCACCAGCTTCCCGAACCGCTGCCGCAGGCGCCTGCTCCCAGCCTGCCCAATCTCAAACAACTACCGAATTTCGCCCAGCTGCTGGCACAGAAGCTGCGCAAGGACTCCTGAACATGTCGGGCCAAGGTTTCAGTTCACGTGGTTTCAATTCCCGCCACTTCTGGCAGCTGCTGATGGTGCTGGCGATGCTGGCATTGCCGCTGTTCGCCTGGGCTGCACCTGGCCCGCAGGTGCCGGCGCTGCCGGACGTCAACGTCGGCAAGATCGGTGGCGCACCGGTCAGCCTGCCGCTGCAGACCTTGCTGCTGATGACGGCAATCACCTTGCTGCCGTCGATGCTGCTGGTGCTTACCGCCTTCACCCGCATCATCATCGTGCTCGGCCTGCTGCGGCAGGCGCTGGGCACCGGGCAGACGCCGTCCAACCAGATCCTGTTGGGCCTGGCTTTGTTCCTGACCGCGATGATCATGATGCCGGTCTGGGACAAGTCGTGGTCGACCGGCATGGCACCGTATCTTGATGGTCAGATCGACTTCCAGACCGCCTGGCAGCTGACCACCGCACCACTGCGCGCCTTCATGCTGGCGCAGGTCCGCGAGACCGATCTGATGACCTTCGCCGGCCTCGCCGGACACGGCCCCTACGCCAGCCCGGATGCGATTCCGTTCCCGGTACTCGTCGCTTCCTTCGTCACCAGCGAGCTGAAGACCGCCTTCGAAATCGGCTTCCTGATCTTCATCCCGTTCGTCATCATCGATCTGGTGGTATCCAGCGTACTGATGTCGATGGGCATGATGATGCTGTCACCGATGCTGGTCTCTGCCCCATTCAAGATCTTGCTGTTCGTTCTGGTGGACGGCTGGGTACTGGTGGTTGGCACCTTGGCAGCCAGCTTCAACGCGGTGTGATCCGGCACTGAACGCCGGACACATCGCCTGCGCTGTGCTGCGTAGGCTCAATGGAAGTCGCGGCTGCGTACATCCAGGCTGCCCAACAGCGGCGACAGATCATCCAGGCGGCGTGCGATCAGATGACGCACGCCGTTTTCGGCTTCCAGCCGTCCACTGACCTGCAGCAGCCGTGATTCCAGGAACACCTGCCGCTGGCGCTCGGCCAGCTGCCGCCAGACCACTACATTGATCTGGCCGAACTCATCTTCCAACGTGATGAAGGTGACGCCGCTGGCAGTTGCTGGCCGCTGCCGGCCGCGCACCAACCCGGCCACCAGCACATTGCCGGTACTGCGCATGCTTTCCAGCTCCCTGGAACTGCGGCAACGGCGCGCGCTCAGCTGTCGTCGCAGACGGGCCAGCGGATGCAGCTCCAGCGTGGTTCCCAGCAGAGCGTAATCCGCGTTCAGATCCTCGCCGACACTGGGCATCGGCAAGGCGACGTCAGCCTCGGCGGTCGCCGGCTGATCATCAAACAGCGGTCGCTGGTCCTCGACGCCGGCGATCGCCCAGCGCGCCCGATGGCGGTTACCGACCATGCCACGCAAGGCGCCGGCATCGGCCAGCAAGGCCCGTGCACGCGCGTCCAGGTCGGCCCGCCGGCACAGGTCGGCGATATCGCTAAACACCGCCTGCGCCCTCGCCTGTTCGATCCGCAATGCGTCCTCGGCATTGAAACCGCGCACCAGGCAAAAGCCCAGGCGGATCGCCAAGCGCTCACTGTCGCGTTCCCATTCCAGCGAGCACTCCCAGCCGCTGTAACGCACATCCAGCGGCCGCGTTGCCACGCCATGGCGGCGCACGTCTTGCAGCAGCTGATCCGGGCTATAGAAACCCATCGGCTGGCTGTTGAGCAGTGCGCAGGTGAACTCGGCTGGATGGTGGCATTTCAACCAACTGCTGGCATAGGCGATCAATGCGAAGCTGGCCGCATGGCTTTCCGGAAAACCATAGCTGCCGAAGCCCTTGATCTGCTCGAAGATGCGCTCGGCGAACGCCAGCGGATAGCCGCGCTCCAGCATCCCTTCGGTGAGTTTAAGCCGATGCGGCTCCAGCCCACCGTGGCGTTTCCAAGCTGCCATCGAACGACGCAGACCATCGGCTTCGCTGGCGTTGTAGCCCGCCGCCACCATCGCGATCTGCATTACCTGTTCCTGGAAAAGCGGCACGCCCAAGGTGCGTTCAAGCACCGCTTCCAATGCTTTGGAGGGATAGCTGATCAGCTCCTCCTTCCTACGCCGACGCAGGTATGGATGCACCATGTCGCCCTGGATCGGCCCGGGACGTACGATGGCGACCTCGATCACCAGATCGTAGAAGGTGCGAGGTTGCAACCTGGGCAGCATCGCCATCTGCGCTCGGGATTCGATCTGGAACACACCGATGGTATCGGCGCGACTAATCATCTCGTAGGTGTCACCGCACTCCTGCGGAATCGTCGCCAGGGTGAAATGCAGACCACGATAGCGTTGAATCAGATCGAAGCAACGGCGCACCGCGGTGAGCATGCCCAAGGCCAATACATCGACCTTCATCAGCCCCAGCGCTTCCAGGTCATCCTTGTCCCACTGGATGACGGTACGCGCCTCCATCGCGGCGTTTTCCACCGGCACCATGCTGTGCAGGGCACGCTCGGAAATGACGAAACCGCCTGGATGCTGTGAAAGGTAATGCGGGAAATCGATCAGCTCGTTGGCCAGTATCAGGATTCGTCGCAACAACGGGCTGTCCGGGTCGAAGCCGTGTTCGCGCAGGCGTTCGGCATCGGGAATGCTGTCCGACCAATGGCCGACACAGGAGGTCAGCTGGGTGATCACGTCGCCGGGCATGCCGAGTACGCGCGCCACATCACGCAGGGCGCCGCGCCCACCGTACTGTGTCGCCACGGCAGCCAAGGCAGCGCGTTCACGGCCATAGCGTGAGAACACGTACTGGATGACTTCCTCGCGCCGCTCATGCTCGAAGTCGACGTCGATATCCGGTGGCTCATCGCGGTCATCGGAGATGAAGCGTTCGAACAGCAGATGGCTGTGCGAAGGATCAAGTTCGGTGATGCCCAACACGAAGCACACCACCGAATTGGCCGCCGAGCCGCGGCCCTGGCAGAGGATGCCGATGCTGCGTGCATAGGCCACCAGATCATGCACGGTGAGGAAATACGAGGCGTACTTCTTCTTGGCGATCAGGCCCAGTTCTTTCTCGATCAGGGCCTGTGCCTGCGGCGGAGTACCGTCCGGCCAACGCTTGCCCGCACCACGCGTCACCAGCTCCGCCAGCCAGCGCTGCGCGGTGTAACCGGCGGGTACCACCTCGCTGGGATACAGATAGTCGACGGCTTCTTTCAGATCAAACCCGGCGCAGCGTTCGGCGATGCACAGCGTCTGCTGCAACAACTCGGCGGGATAGATCGCCTGCAACGCCTGCAGCGGACGCAGATGCCGCTCGCCATTGGCGAACAGCCGCTGCCCGGCCTCGGCAACGGTGACGCGGTGGCGGATGGCCGTCATCACATCCTGCAAAGCCCGGCGTCCACGCGCATGCATATGCACATCGCCGGCGGCCACCAAGGGCAGCTGCAGCTGCGCACCCAATGCCTGCAACTGCTGCAGACGCGCCTCATCATCGGCACCGTGGTGCAGTTCCACTGCAATCCAGCAGCGCTGCGGAAACCATTCGCGCAACTGCATGCCCTCGGCAGATTCCGGTTGTGCCGCAGGCAGCCACAAGGCCAGCAGGCCGCTGCGATCAATCGACGCCAGGTCCTCGGCCAACAGCCGGTATTCGCCCTTCTCCGCCCGCCGCCTTGCCTGTGTTATCAGCCAGCACAGCGCTTGGTAACCTGCGGCGTCTTCCACCAGCAACACCAGCTTGGCGCCGTTTTCCAGTTGAATTTCGCTGCCGACAATCAGCTGCAAGCCGGTTTCCCTGGACGCGCGCCAGGCGCGCACGATGCCGGCCAGCGTGCATTCGTCGGTGATGGCCAAGGCCTGGTAGCCATGCGCCTTGGCCCGCACGAACAATTCATCCGCGGTCGATGCACCGCGTTGGAAGCTGAAGGCAGACAGGCAATGCAGTTCGGCATAAGCGCCATTCATGCGAACCAGCCCTGCAGCATGAAGCCGCCCTCGCTGCCCACCTCACGCCAGGCCCATGCCTGCTGGCCAAAACGGGTGCTGACCCGGTAGTAATCACGACGCACATCATCGCCGTCCCACCAGCCACTCTCGATCCGTTCTGGCGCCGACAGCAATTCCGGGCTTGCCCCCGGCCAAGGCTGTGGCGTGCGCAGCAACCAACCGGGACGTACGGGTGACGGCAGGCTGTTGCTTGTTGAACCTGCAGCTGGAGCCGCCTCGCCACGCCAGGCATATTCGGGGCGATGGTCGGCATGCACGCGTAGCCCGTGCACGGATTGATCGCCCAGACGCGCGCGCAGGCGTTCGCGCAATTGTTCCCACGGCATGCTCTGCTGCGGACGGGTATCGAACAGCTCGCGGTGTTCTGGCACAAACGCCGGCAACTGATCGGCACGAAGGCCAAACTGACGCACCGGTGCCGGTATCTTTGCCTGCTCCAAACGGCTACGTGCGATCTCGAACAACAGGCTGGCATCACGCTCGGCCGCGAGCAGGCCGATCTCCAGTGTGGTGGTCGGCCGGTCCTCGTGCTCCAGCAACAGCGCAAAACGCTGCACGCTGCCGTCACGGCCGGCAAGAAACGCGGCAAGGTCCGAAGTCAGGCGTCGCAACGGGAACAGCAGGGCCTGCGAGGATTCCACTTCATAGCCCAGCTCGATGCGCAGTTCGAACACATCCGGCGGCTGATATGGCTGCAATACAAAGGCCCGCTCGCCGAGCAAGGCATCCAGCTGCCGCAGTACATCCGGCGCAAAGCGCCGGTTGATGCTGGCCCGTGGCAAGCCCTGCAATTGCTTGACAGTGCGGATGCCCATGCGCGCGAACGCCGCCGAGGCACTGCCACCAAAGCCAGCCCGCGCCACCGGCAATTGCCCGAGCAATGCCGCCAGCCCGGCCTCATCCACGCTCAGGCCATCGCGCGCATTGGCCAATGCGCGTGCAGCTACCGGATTGGGCGCCAATGCGATGCGGTGACGGAAGCCCAAGGCGTCCAACTCCTGCCGCAGGCGCGCCTCGAATTTCGGCCACGGCCCGAACAGCGCCAGGCTGTGCTCGATTTCGATGATCAGCGATTGCGCATATTGCAGGCTTACCTGCGAACTGAATTGATACGCCCAGGCCGCGAGGAAACGATGCCATTCCGACTGTGCATCCGGCTCATACGGGTGTATCTCAAATCCGGTTGCCAGTGCCTGTGCCGTCACCAGTGACTGCCCTGGCTTCAGGCCCAGCGCAGCCGCCGCCGGATTGACCGCATGCAACACCCGCCGCTGGCTGGGCCCGCTGATCAGTACACGCGCAGCCTCCGGCTCGGCGCAGCCACGCAGCACACCGTCCATGGCCAGATGCGGCAATAGAATGCAGGCCCAACGCATGGCTTACCGCTCCCGGGCGAAGGGCAACGGACGGGGCGGCACCATGCCGCCGCGACACTTCAACACCCGCAGCTGCGCTGGCTGCGCATCGATGGCGATACGCAAGGCCGCTGGCGAAGGATTCCTGGCCGCCTGCAACGGCCGGCTGGCAAAACCCAACGTCTGCCCTGATTCGGCCGCCACCTGCAGGCGTCGCAACGCCTTGTCTTCGGCCATCTGCGGCCAGCACAACACGGCACCGCAGCTACCCGAACGCAGGCATTGCTCAGTCGCCCACAGCGCATCACGCGGATCATTGGCCTGCACCACCTGCAACTGACGCAGGTCGATACCCGCTGCCTGCCAGGCCGGTGCATACGGGATATGCGGCGGTGCCACCAGCACCACGCGCTCGCCGGCCTGGGTCAAGCGCGCCAGCGAGGGCCATAGCAGCTGCAATTCACCCACGCCTTCGGCCGGCAACAGAATCTCGCTCAACGCGGACTCCGGCCAGCCACCGGTAGGCAGCACATCATCCAGTTGCGCATAACCCGTCGGCTGGCGGCTGGCCGGCAGCGGCGCAGGCCGACCACGCCAGACCCGGCGCTCGTGCAGCAGGCTGTCGAGGGCAACAACCGCGCCCATCAGCCACGCCGGACCAGACCACAGAACACGCCTTCGATGGCGAAGTCCTGATCGTGCCGCACTTCAATCGGTGCATAGGCCGGGTTACGCGGCAGCAGCCGCAGTTGGGTGCCGCTGCGTGAGAGCCGCTTGATGGTCAGCTCACCGTCCAGTCGCGCCACCACCGTCTGTCCGTTGCGCGCATCGCTGCTGCGCCTGACCCCGACCAGATCGCCATCGAGAATACCGTCGTCGATCATCGAATCGCCCTGCACGCGCAGCAGGTAATCCGGGCTGAGCGAGAACAGGCGTTCATCCAGCACCAGGGTATCGACCAGTTCGGCATCGGCACCGATCGGCGCGCCAGCGGCGACCCGTCCAAGGATGGGCACCTGCAACACTTCCGACGCCCGCCCCAGCTGCCCCACCGGGCGGATGCCCCGCGCCTGCCCGGCAGCCACCTCGATCAGGCCGGCCTCGCTCAAGGCCAACACGTGTTTACGCGCCGCGCCGCGTGACGCCAGCCCGCAGGCAGCAGCAATTTCCGCCAATGAAGGCGCCTGCCCGTGCCCATTCACCTGGTCACGGATATAGCGAAGGATGGCAGCACGACGGGGACTCAGTGGGCTCATGGAGTACATTTGTACTCCATCTGCACAAAGCCCGCCAGCGGCTAAGCACCGCTATTCAGGTGAATGCGCAAAACACATTGTCGCTGCTATCTTTCGCGCCATATGGACCGCAATGTCCCCGCGAAACCGCCCCCCTCCTTACCGCAGGCATTGCGCAGTGTGCCGCTGCGCACCATCGCCCCGGTGACGACCCTGGCACTGCTCTTTTTCGGGGTTTGGCTGTGGTTTGACGGGCATCGTCCTGCGGCGGCGGCGAGCGGTCTGCTGTCGGCACTGGCCTTGCTGGCCAGCATCTGGATCCATCAGCGCAAGCCACGGCTGGAAATCGGTGGTGTGCTGCTGTGCCTGGCCACGGTTGGCGGCAGCCTGCTGTCCGCCGGGCAACTGGGCAGCGATGCGCTGCCTTGGACCTACCTGACGCTGATGTCCAATTTCTTCATTGTCCGCAACCAGATTGCGACCCCGCTCAATCTGATGCTGGTCGCGGGCCTGCTGCTGATACCGGACGTGCTGCTGGGCCAACCGGCCCGGTTGCAGGCATTGACCGTGATCGTGCTGGTGTTCGGTTTTGGCTACCACTTCTCCCGTCGCCTGCAGGGCGACCGCATCCGCCTGGAGATGCTGGTATCGCTGGATGCTTTGACCGGCGTGCCAAACCGGCGGGCGTTGGAAAGGTCATTGCAGGCGCATATCAACGGCGTACGCAATGAGCGCTTCCGGCAGGGCCTGGTGGTGATCGACATCGACAATTTCAAAGAGGTCAATGATCACTATGGGCACGGTGCCGGTGATACCGCCCTGTCCGACCTGGCGGCAATCCTGCGCTTTGAACTTCGTGAGAACGATCAGGTATTTCGCTTTGGTGGCGAGGAATTCGTGGTTCTTGCCGATACCGGCAGTCGCGAAGCGCTGGCCCGTTTTACCGAACGCCTGCGCAAGGCGGTCCATGAATCGCTGCGCGGACCAGGCGGCCGCATCACCATTTCGGTAGGGGCAGCAATGTATGCCGGCGAGCAGCGTTGGCAGGACTGGTTCGCGCGCGCCGATGCCGCGCTGTATGAGGCCAAGGGCAAGGGACGCAACAGCGTGGTAGTGGCGGAGTAGCTTTGGCTTTGGCTTTGGCTTTGGCTTTGGCTTTGGTTTTGGTTTTAGCTTTGGTTTTAGCTTTGGCTTTAGCTTTGGCTTTAGCTTGAGCTTTGGCTTTGGCTCAGCCCCCTCCCTTGCGCCGCAGGCGTAGGGGAGGGTTGGGGAGGGGTAGCTTTCGCTTTGCTTTTGCCCTTGCTTCCGCAGTGCGCGCACTGGACTTTCCGCGAGCCAAAGCCACAGCAAAAGCAAAAGCAAAAGCCCCCTCATCCGGTGCTGCGCACCACCTTCTCCCGCAAGCGGGAGAAGGGAATAAAGGCAGCAGCCAGAGCAAGCGCAAAGCCACAGCAAAGCCACAGCAAAGCCAAAGCAAAGCCAAAGCAAAGCCAAAGCCAAAGCCAAAGCCACGGCAAAGCCAAAGCCAAAGCAACAACAGCCGCAGCAGCCGCAGCAGCCGCAGCAGCCAAGATGAAAGTCAAAGCGACAGCCAAAACTAAGGCAACAGCTGGAGCAACAGCCGGAGCAATAGCAACAGCCAAAACAACAGCCAAAACTACCCTTCCCCCGCCCTCCCCTACGCCTGCGGCGCAAGGGAGGGAGTAAAAAGGGCCGCTTGCGCGGCCCTTCGTTTACATCATCAAGTGATTGCTGCGATCACGAACGCAGCGGGATCACCCGGATCTCGACGCGGCGATTCTGCGCGCGGCCAGCGTCGGTGCTGTTGTCGGCAATCGGGTAAGCCTTGCCTGCACCAAGGGTTTCAATACGCTCACGCTGCACACCCTGTGCGGCAAGATAAGCGGCCACTGCATCGGCGCGCTCCTTGGAAATACGGTTGTTCACCGCATCGGTACCGATGCTGTCGGTGTGGCCGACCACCTCGATCATGGTCTGGTTGTACTCGCTCAAGGTGCTGGCAACACCGTTGAGCGCACCATAGAACTGCGGCTTCAGCGTGGTCTTGTTGAAATCGAAGGTAATGCCGTCCGGCAGGTTCAAGGTGATGTTGTCGCCCTCGCGCTGCACGTCGATACCGGTATTGGCAGTACGCTCACGCAGTGCGCGCTCCTGACGGTCCTGGTAGTTGCCGATCGCTGCACCGCCAAGCGCGCCGATGCCGGCACCGACCATTGCACGCTGGCGACGCTCGGTGGCATCACCACCGCTGAGCAGACCTGCCGCCACGCCAATGGCCGTACCGATCAGCGCGCCCTTGCCGGTCTTGTTCTGCTGCTGGGTCTGATTACCGTACTGGTCCTGCTGCACATACGAGCCACCGGTAGCACAGGCCGAGAGGACGGCTGCCGCCACCAAGCCAATGGAAAGATTGCGAACAACAGTAAGGGTGGTCATCTGAGTCTCCTGATAGGCCGGACTGGCCAGCGTGGATTTGCCGGGCAAGCATAAACACCGCGAAGCATTACCTGCGTGAGCCCATACCTTGCTCAAGGGTATCCATTCATCTAACTGTCTTCAGCGTTAAGCCCGTGTCAGCGACAGCGCTGGTAGGCCGCCAACGCCGCGTCGCGGCCCTGCGCCAGATCCACCAACGGCTGCGTCGGATAGCCCGGCGCGTGTTCGGCCAGCAGTTGCGGGAACTGCCACGGGGCGAACCGTGCCTTGAGTGGCAGCGCGGCCAGCTCGGGCAGCCAACGGCTGATATAGCGTGCCTGCGGATCGAATTTCTGCGCCTGCGTCACCGGATTGAAGATACGGAAATACGGCGCTGCATCCGCCCCGGTTCCGCCGATCCACTGCCACCCCATGCTGTTGTTGGCCAGGTCGGCATCGACCAAGGTTTCCCAGAACCAGCGTGCGCCCTCCTTCCAATGCATGCGCATGTGCTTGCACAGGTAGCTGCCCACCAGCATCCGTACCCGGTTGTGCATGTAACCGGTCGCCCACAGCTCGCGCATGCCGGCATCGATGATGGGAATCCCGGTACGCCCCTGCTGCCAGGCTGCCAGCATTTCCGGCTGCGCCGGCGCCCAGGCGAAGCGCTCGAAGCGCGGATTGAGGTTGACGTCACTGGTCTGTGGGAAGTGATGCAGCAGATGCCAGGAAAACTCACGCCACCCCAGTTGCCGGATGTAGCCATCGATGTCCGCATCGCGGCCGGCGCTACGCATCCCTTCCAGGGTACGGGCGATGCGCCACGGTGCGATCTCGCCGAAATGCAGGTGCGGTGACAGCAACGAAGTGCCGGTGCGATCCGGCAGGTCGCGCTGCTCGCGGTAGCCATTGAGCGCACCCTCGGCAAAAACCTCCAGCGCTTCCTGTGCGCCCGCCTCACCCGGTTGCCAATGCTCCCAGAAACCCGCATCCCAGCCCAGACGCGGTTTCAGGCCCAGCGCCTGCAAGGGCAGGCCCGACAACGCCGGCGTGCTCAACGTGCGTGGTGCTTCGGACAGTTCGGCCAGCCGCCAGCGGGTCAGCGCATTGCGCCAGAACGGGGTGAACACCTTGTACGGGCCGCCTTGCAGCGTTGCCAGTTCCCAAGGTTCGAACAGCAGATAGCCGTTATGGCTCTCCACCTGCAGACCCTGCTCACGCAGACCTCGCTTGATCGCCGCGTCACGCGGCTGCGTGGCCGGTTCGTACTTGCGGTTCCAATAAACCGCCTCGGCGCCGCTTTCAGCTATCAATGCCTGCAGCTGCGCCATGCTGTCGCCGCTGCGCAGCAGCAAGCCCGAACCAATCGCGCGCAGCTGTGCATCGAGCTGCTGCAGCGAATGATGCAACCAGGTGTCGGAGGCTGCGCCTGGTGCCCATGCGCCCTCCTCGTGCGGCGCATGGATGTAGACCGGGATGACATCGTGGCCCGCTTCAATCGCGGCCTGCAACGCCGGGTTGTCACGCAGTCGCAGGTCGCGGCGGAACCAGACAATGGCGGTGGACATGCAGCTGCTCCCGCTTATTCGAACGAACCCACCGAATCGTGGCTCAGGTTGTCAAAGCGGGTGTACTCACCGAAGAATTTCAGCTTGCATGAACCGGTGGGACCACCACGGTGCTTGCCGATGATGATCTCGGCCAGGCCTTTGTCCGGCGAATTTTCCTTGTTGTAGTAATCATCGCGGTAGATGAAGACGATCATGTCCGCATCCTGCTCGATAGCGCCGGATTCGCGAAGGTCAGCCATCACCGGGCGCTTGTCGGTACGGGTTTCCAGGGAGCGGTTGAGCTGCGACAGCGCGATCACTGGCACGTGCAGTTCCTTGGCCAGCCCCTTGAGCGAACGCGAGATTTCCGAGATTTCGGTCGCGCGGTTCTCACTGTTGCCCGGCACGCTCATCAGCTGCAGGTAGTCGATCACGATCAGACCAAGATCGTGCTCGCGCTTGAGCCGGCGGCACTTGGAACGCAGCACTTCGGGCGACACGCCAGGCGTATCGTCGATGAATATCTTGGTTTCCTTCAGCATGCGGATGGCGCCGGTCACGCGGCTCCAGTCTTCGTCCTCAAGCTGACCGGTACGCAGGCGCTGCGCATTGATGCGGCCGTTGGACGAGATCAGGCGCATCGCCAGCTGCGATGCGGACATTTCCATCGAGAACACCGCCACACCCTTCTTCGACTTGATCGCCGCGTATTCGGCGATGTTCAAGGCGAAGGTGGTCTTGCCCATGGCCGGACGCGCGGCCAGGATGATCAGATCGGTCGGCTGCAGGCCGGCCGTCATCGCATCGAAATCGTTGTAACCGGTCGGTAGGCCGGTGATGTTGCCGCCGTTCTCGAAGCGGTTGCGCAGTTCTTCGAAGGCGTCCTTCAGTGCGCCCGGCATCGCCACGAAGTCGGTGCGCCCGCGCGCGCCTTGTTCGGCGATTGCGAAGACCGATTTCTCGGCGGTCTGCAGCAGCTCCGAGCTGTCACGCCCTTCCGGCTGGAAGCCGTCATTGACGATGTCGGTACCGACCTGGATCAGCTGCCGCAACACCGCCTTGTCGCGCACGATCTCGGCGTAGGCGCCGATATTGGCGGCCGACGGCGTGGTACTGGCCAGTTCGATCAGATAGGCGCCGTCGCCCACCATGTCCAGCTTGCCCTGTGATTCGAACCATTCGCCCAGGGTCACCGCATCGAACGGGCGATCGCGCTCGGACAACTCGCGGATCGCGCGGTAGATCAACTGGTGATCGCGCCGGTAGAAATCCTTGTCAGTCAGTGCCTCGTTGACCCGGTCATAGGCCTCGGGTGCCAGCATCAGGCCACCCAGCACGGCCTGCTCGGCTTCTACTGAATGAGGGGGCACGCGCAAGGCGTCGATGCGCTGCTCGCTGCGATCGGAGCGGTCATTGCGGTCACCGCGGTCGCGGTCGGAACGGAAACCAGTACGGGCGGACATGAAAAGCGTTATTCCTGCAATAAGGCCGTGTGGCCATGGTAGGTGGGCATTGCCCACCGGGATACGTACAAGTCTGTGGATAACCTGTCCACAACCCAAGTCCATGGGAGCTCAGGGTTCGGCTGGCATACAGAAACAGGCACCCGGCGCCGTTGCAGCACCGGATGCGGATTATCGCATGTGTGGCACCCGCCTCGCGGGGCCTCAGGCCTGGCGTTGGCGCTCGATCCAGGCCAGGAACTTGTCGACAAAGCCCTGCAGGAACTGGCGGGTGCCGTCGTTGCTGATGCTGCCATCGGCCTCGATCAAACCTTCCTTGAAGTGCAGGAAAGCCTCCGGCTGCGGCATCACCGCCAGGTCGACGAATACCAGCACATTGCGCAGATGCTGCTGGGCCAGCGCACTGCCGATGGCACCAATGGAGGCGCCGACCACCGCCGCCGGTTTGCCGGCAAAGGCGTTGTCACCGTACGGGCGCGAGGCAGTATCGATGGCGTTCTTCAGCACGCCGGGAATCGAACGGTTGTATTCAGGAGTGACGAACAGCACCGCATCGGCGGCACGCACCTGATTCTTCATGCGCGTACCCTGCGCCGGGAACTGGCTATCGTGATCCTGGTTGTACAGCGGTATGTCACCGATCTGTATGTAGTCGAACTTGACGCGGTCGCCGGCCAGCTTCTCCAACGCAAGTGCCAGCCGCCGATTGATGGATTCCTTGCGCAGACTGCCGACGAAAACCGCGATCTTGTACTGGCTCATGACCACCTCGCTCCGTAGGAAGGACACAGGCTAGCCAGAATGGGCTTCGCAACAGGTGAAGGCAACGCCCTGACAGACTACCCGCGCAGGGAAGGCAGCATCAAAGACGCAGGCGGCCGGTAATCCCGCCGTAGGCCAGCCTCACGGTATCGAAACCATACTTCGACTCCAGCCGCTTGATGATGAAATGTCCGCGGGCCATGTCCTGGTAGTAAGCAGTGAACATGGTGTTCAAGGTGGCACCAGCCACCGCGCCGATCACCGGCACTGCTTGGGCAACAAATTTCTCCGAGACCACCACACCGAAGCGGGCGGCGATCTTCTCCACGATCCTGGCCAGCCACTTGCCGGCCTCCTTCGGGCCCAGGCCCAGCAGTACACCGTGACTGCCACTGATCGCGGTACCAGCCAACTCCGCCGAAAGATGACGCATCACCTCGGTGGTGAAGCCGCGTGCCAGGTAATAGCCGGTCTCGCTGGCATCGTCCTGGCCGGAGTTGCCACCCAACGCGAACACTTCCAGACAGGCCTGGCGGGTCGCCATCTCGCTCAGATCAAAACCTTCACTGCGGGCAACATCGGCGACCGCGCGCATGATGATGGTGGTCGACAGCGGCAGTTCGATCGCCAGCGCGGGCAGCCCACCTGCCCCGCCCAGCGCACCGGACGCAGCCGCCGCCAGCTTGTGCAGGCGCGGCGAGGCCGGCTTGCCGGGCTGCTTGTTGTCCATGGTCCACAACGCCGTCTGCGCAGCCTTGTACAGGGCCGCCTCGGTGACGCCCTGGATCCGCGAGGACACCGCTGTCGGCAGCTTGCGCACGGCAAATTCCAGTGGTCCACCAATCAGGTTGGCCATCCTGGCGGTGAGCGTGGGCGACTCCAGCAAGCCCACGGCACGTTCCAGATCGGCCAGATCCTGCGCGTTGTCTTGCAGACGCAGAGCAAGCCCGGTCATCTGATTCAGCCTGCTTCCGGCAAGCCCGCCAGTACGCCCATGAACTGCCGGTAATGGCGCAGCTCGGCGATGGAGTCCTGCACATCACTGAGCGCGGTATGGCTGGAAGTCTTGCTCACCCCTGCGGCTACGGCCGGCGACCAGCGCTTGGCCAGCTCCTTGATCGTGGACACGTCCAGGTTGCGGTAATGGAAATACTTCTCCAACCGCGGCATCTGCCGGTGCAGGAAGCGGCGATCCTGGCAGATCGAGTTGCCACACATCGGCGAGGCACCGGCCTTGATCCAGTCCTGCAGGAAGGCAATGGTCCTGGCTTCGGCCTGGCCCATGCTGGTGCTACTGTCCAGCACCCGCTGCCACAAGCCTGAACGCTGGTGCTGGTTGCGGTTCCACTCATCCATCGCTTCCAGCGTGGCCAGGGAATGGTTGATGGCGAACTCCGGGCCCTCGGCCAGCACATTGAGTTGACCATCGGTGACGACGGTGGCGATCTCGATGATGGAATCGTTGTCCGTATCCAGACCGGTCATTTCCAGGTCAATCCAGATCAACCGATCGTTGCCTGCGCTGTTGTCCGCCATGTGCTGCCTCATGCTTGGGGCCGACGGTCAATCGCCGAACGGCCGGAATATCGAAGCGCACATGATACCCCTGCCCAAGGTAGGGGTTGCGTCAAAGGTCGTCGGGTGTCAGCAACGGGCGTCCACGCTTGGCCCGGAAGTAATTGCTCAGTCGCAGGCTGGCCTCCTGTGCCAGCACCCCACCCTGCACCTGCACGCGGTGGTTATGGCGCGGATCGGTAAGCAGATCGAACACACTGCCACAGGCACCGGTCTTGGGATCGGTGGCGGCATACACCACCCGCGCGATGCGTGCGTGCACCAGCGCCATCGCGCACATCGCGCAGGGCTCCAGCGTCACGTACAAGGTGCTGCCGACCAGCCGATGGTTTCCCAGGGCCTTGCCGGCCTGGCGCATGGCCACGATCTCGGCATGGGCGCTGGGATCATGGTGGGCGATATTGAGGTTCCAGCCCTCACCCAGCAGCGCGCCATCGGCACCAACCAGAACCGCACCCACCGGAATCTCATCGAACTCGCGCTGCGCGCGGTCAGCCAAGGCCAAGGCGTGCCGCATCCAATGCGTGTCGACTGCCGCTTCGGTATCTGCGTTGGCGGGACCTTCCGTCATTGCCGGCTACCGGAGACAACCCACCCGCGCCCGGGACAAGCCTGGGCCAGCACCTGTACCGCAGCAGACACGCTGCACGCCTCAGAAAACATGGATACAACTCCGACAACCAGGGCCAAGCCCGACCCGGTCATTTTACGTCAAGCCACGCTCGCCACGTCCTGCAGCCGCCCGCACCCTGATAGGGAACGGGGTCTCCCGCGCCTTACTGCGCGGTTGCCGCAGCTCCCTCGGGCATGCCGGTGGCCGCATCCGCGGCAAGCGAGTAGACATAACTTTCGTCATAAAGCCGTACTTCCAGCTTGTCACGCCCGCGCCGCTCGACCGCATAGATGCTGCCCTCCCAGTTGCCGCCCAGGGCGGTCATGGGGTCGATCTCCCCCAGCCTGCTGGCATCGATGCGCAACACCACCTTGTCCTTTTCATAGGACGGCAGTACCGAACTGAAAAACGTCGCGTGCTGGCCAGAGGTTATCGCCCCATACGAACTGGAGCTCGGGTGCGCCACGAGGAAGGCGAAGCTCTTGCTGAAATCGATGCCGGACAGATCAATCGGCGCTTCATCCCTGCGTCCTGCTGGATACGCGCGCATCGCCTCGACTGCATCCGCGCTTGCAATAGGAAAGAACTCGATGTCGCTGTAGCCCGGCAGCGAAGCCTGGCCTTCGGCGGCAAAGCCCGTGCCCTGCAGCAGGGTCGACAGCGCCTGGGTACTGCTCAGCATCGGCCGCGTACTCACCTGGAACTTGCTGCTGGCCTCCAGCTCTGCCGCCTTGCCGGTGAGTGACAGATTTCCCTCCTGGTCACAGCCAGCCAGCAGCAGCGAGAAAATGCCGGCTACGATCAAACCAAGAAAAGACCTTTGCATGCGGTACGTCCTGTACGAAGCTGCTGCTCTCGCAGCGGGTCTGCAATCATGCAAGCAGTTCTCTTGCTTGTATGTAGGTAAACACCTACCGGCAGCCTTGACGCCATCTGCGTCGAGTCGCAGATGACGCAGACCGCGCCCGCCGGGTCAGACGTGGAAGCGGGCACCCGCCTCGCGCTGATGCACCGAGACCCGATTCCTGCCGCCACGCTTGGATGCATACAGCATCTCATCGGCCGCCTTGAGCACCGCTTCGATTTCGAAACTGCTCTGTGGCCAGTTGGCCACACCCAGTGAGATCGTGATCGTACCCACCCTGGCGATCTGCATTTCCGCAACCGCCACACGCAGCCGTTCGGCCACCTGCGCTGCCGTTGCCAGCGTGGTGGATGGCAGCAGGATCAGGAACTCCTCGCCACCGACGCGCAACGGCACGTCGTAGGCGCGACAGGCTTCGCGCATGCGCTGGGCGAGCTGCTGCAACACGACGTCGCCTGCATCATGGCCATGGGTGTCGTTGATCAACTTGAAGTGATCAATATCGATCGAGATGACCGAGAACGTGCTGGCCTGGCTCTCGAAGTTCGCCAACGCCTCATCCAGTCGGCGCCGGTTGCCCAGCTTGGTCAAGGGGTCCGTGGTGGTGTCCTCGCGCAGCTTGCTGAAGCTCTTGTGGATCGCGTCAATGCCGATCAACAGGGCCTTCTTGAGTTCACGCGACTCGAAGTACCAGGATTTGACCGAGCGGATGTCCTTGGCCGAAGACGGATCCTCCATCTTGCGGGCGCCATCGGCCAGCAAGCGCAGCGGGCGCGAGATCAACCGCGCACTCCACAGTATCAGGACCAAGGTCAGGATCGTTGCCGGCAACGCACGGTACAAGGTGCCCTGCATCAGCTGGGTCAACGGCGCAAGCGTGGCCGCCTCGGGACGTTGGGCAACGATGCCCCACCCCGTCGATGCAACCGGCGCGTAGCCGGCCAGCATTTTCACGCCTTGCGAATTGACCGTGGGCCCCTTCCCCGCCACGCCAGTGGCGACGCGGTCGACGACGACGTTCTTCTCCACGAAGTCACCGATCCGGTCCGGATTCGGGTGATAGATGATGCGCTTCTGCTGGTCGACCACGAACAGGTAGGAGCCATCAACATAGAAATGCTGGCCGAGCAGGCGGTCGAGGATGTTTTCCTTCTGCAGGTAGATCGCGCCGCCCACCGCGCCGAGATAGCGGCCCGATGCGGAAATTATCGGGTGGTTGATGAAAACGATGAAGTTGCCGGTTGCCGATTGGTAGGGCGCGCTGATCAGCGGCCGCTTCTCGCGCAATGCAGTCTTCACCGCTTCGCTGCCCAATACCCGACCCTGCAGCCCCAGGGTTTCGGGCGAGGTTGCCAATACCTTGCCACCTGCGTCGAAGATGGTGATGGAGTTGAAGCTCTTGCTCATCATGCGCAGGCGCGCGGCTTCCTCCTCCAGCTTGGATACATCGTCCATTTTCAGCGCGAGCAGTTGCGCGGTATAGGCCAGCTGCAACTGCGACGCCTGCAGGAAGTCTTCCGTGCTCTTGGCCAGCTTGTTGGCGTAGGCATAGTTGCCATCCAGGGTGGTGTCCACCAATTGCTGGCGCTGCACCGTATAGCTGGCATAGAACGTATTGGCGAACGGCACCAGTGCTCCGATCAAGGTGAGCACCAGAATGAGTTTTCGTAAATCCATGGATCTAGACGCGGACGCTGGAAGGTAGTGCCGCGACAAGCCCATGCATGCCCGGGCGCGCAGCTCCCCCAAGCAGTGTCCATTTTACCAGCGGAACTGTCCTGGATGTCCGCCACCGGTGTCATTGCAACGCGGATGCCCGCGCCGTATCCGCCCCTCATAAACGCAGAGAAGCCGCTGTTTCCAGCGGCTTCTCCATATGTCTGGCGGGCAAAGTGGGATTCGAACCCACGGAAGGTTTGACCCTTCGCCGGTTTTCAAGACCGGTGCCTTAAACCGCTCGGCCATCTGCCCGTAACGTGCAACCACCCCGGATAGCGTTCCGGGGCGGGCATTCTCGCATGCTTGCGTGCTTTTTTGTTCAACCGGCTTCGATTGCCAACGATCCCGCCATCGAAGCGCGGATCTTCTCCTTGGCCCGCTCGCAGGCGCCCCCACAATGCAGGCGCGAGGCCTCCAGTTCGGTCGGCAGGTGCTCTGCAAGGAAGTCGATGAATACCCGCACCGCCGGCAACAATCCGCGCCGCGAGGCAAACACCGCGTGGCAGATGCCTTGCGGCAGTGACCAGTCCGGCAGCACCACTTCCAGTTCACCGTTGCGTACGGCCTCTGCGCAGACGGTTTCCGGCAGCATCGTGATACCGAAGCCGTCCTTGACCATCGCCTGCAGCAGCGGGAAGTCAAACCCGGCCACTCGCGGCTGCAGTTCGACCCGGCGCACTTCCCCGCCCGGCCCATGCAGCTCCCAGCGCTGGCGGGCCTCGTCCTCGCTGATGCTCAGGGTGACGTGATTGCCCAGGTCTTCCGGCGAGGCCGGGCGCCCTGCCCGATCCAGATACGCGGGGCTGGCCACCAGCAACTCCTGTACCTGGCCAAAGCTGCGCATGACCAGGCTGCCGTCATCATCCAGGCGCGAACGTACCCGCAAGGCCACGTCATAGCCTTCGTTGATGATGTCCACGCGACGGTTGCTGATGTTCAGCTGCAGCCGCACTTTCGGGTACTGCTCGAGGAACTTCGGCAACAGCTTGGGTAGCTGCATCTGTGCCAGCGACACCGGCACGCTGGCGCGCACCAGCCCACGCGGCTCGGCACTGAGCCGGTCCACCACTTCGCGCGCGGCCTGGGCCTCGGCCAACATCGTCTGCGCATGCCGATGCACGCTCATGCCCACGTCGGTGACCGCGAAACGGCGCGTCGAGCGCTGCAGCAGGCGCACACCGAGGTCTGTCTCAAGCTGGCTGATGCGCCGGCTGAGACGTGATTTCGGTATGCCCAGCGCACGCTCGGCAGCAGCAAAACCGCCGTGGTCGACCACCATGGCGAAGTAGTAGAGGTCGTTGAGGTCCTGCATGGATTGAGCCCACTATTGGAACGAACCGCTAAATTTAATCACCTTTGTCCTGTATTTACAAATCAGACCCCAAACAGTCCTGATTGAGGTTTCAGCATGCCGGGGGCGAAGCACTGCAGACGCCCATTCATGTTTAGAGGGCGCAGCGTCAAGGAACGGCGCGCTTTTGTAGGAGCGGCGTCAGCCGCGAAGCTGGCAAGCCTTGCGGCCCGGATATGCCTCGCCATTCAAGTGTTCCCGGCTTTGCGGTTTACACCGCTCCCACAAGGACCTAAAAACCCTGTCGGCACGGCCGCTGAAGCGTTATCGGGCAGGCATCTGCCGAGCATGGCTCGGCACTACCCAATGCCAGGCTGCCTGCCTTTGTGGGAGCGGCTTGCGCGGCAAAGCCCGGAATCCTTGCGATCGCGGGCATTTCTGCAATTCCGGCCTATCGAGCTTCGCGGTTTACACAGCTCACACAAGGATCAAAGACTTTGTGCGAGCCGGCGCCGAAGCGTTGTCGGACAGGCATCTGCCGAGCATGGCTCGGCACTACCAAATTCGGGGCCGCTTGTTTTTGTGGGAGCGGCGTCCGCCGCGAAGCTCACAATCGTTGCGATTGCCGACCGTTTTGCAAATTCAACGAACCCGGCTTCGCGGTTTACACCGCTCCCACACCGATCAAAGACCGTGCGGGCACGGGCGCCGAAGCGTTATCGGGCAGGCCGCTGCCGAGCATGGCTCGGCACTACCGTCTGGGGTCAGGCAATGGTTTCGGCACCGCCCATGTAGGGGCGCAGTACTTCCGGGATCGTGATCGAGCCATCGGCGTTCTGGTAGTTCTCCATCACCGCGATCATCGCCCGGCCTACCGCCACGCCCGAACCATTGAGGGTGTGCACCAGCTCCGGCTTGCCGGCGGGATTGCGCCAGCGCGCCTGCATCCGACGCGCCTGGAAATCACCGCAATTCGAGCAGGACGAGATCTCGCGGTAGGTCTGCTGCGACGGCAGCCATACCTCCAGGTCATAGGTCTTGATCGCCGAAAAGCCCATGTCGCCGGTGCACAGCAGCACCTTGCGGTAAGGCAGGCCCAGCTTCTGCAGCACGGCTTCGGCGCACGCGGTCATGCGCTCATGCTCGGCAGCGCTGTCCTCGGCAGCACACACGCTGACCAGCTCAACCTTCTCGAACTGATGCTGGCGAATCATGCCGCGCACGTCGCGGCCACCGCTGCCGGCCTCGGAGCGGAAGCACATCGAATGCGCGGTCATGCGCAGCGGCAGACGCTCGGCGTCGATGATCTCGTCGCGGACGATATTGGTCAGCGGCACTTCCGAAGTCGGGATCAGATAGCGGGTGGATTCGCCCAACGCGGTCTTGAACAGGTCTTCCTCGAACTTGGGCAACTGACCGGTGCCGCGCAGCGAGTCGGCGTTGACCAGCACCGGCACATTGGTTTCCTCGTAACCGTGCTCGTTGCTGTGCAGATTGAGCATGAACTGGCCCAGGGCACGGTGCAGACGCGCGATCGAGCCGCGCAACACGGTGAAACGTGCGCCGGACAGCTTGGCGGCGGTTTCCGCGTCCAGGCCATTGTTGCGGGCCCCCAGCTCCACGTGGTCGAGCACCGGGAAGTCGAATTCGCGCGGGGTACCCCAGCGCAGTTGCTCGACATTGTCATTCTCGTCCTTGCCGGCCGGAACATCGGCGGCAGGCAGGTTCGGGATGCCCATCGACAGGGTTTCGATCTGCTCGCGCAGTACATCGAGCTGGGCCTCGGAGCTCTTCAGCTCATCGGCGAAGGCAGCCACTTCGGCCATGATCGCCGACACGTCCTCGCCCTTGGCCTTGGCATGGCCAATCGACTTGGAACGGCTGTTGCGCAGGCTCTGCAGTTCCTGGGTGCGCACCTGGATGCGCTTGCGGTCAGCCTCCAGCGACTCGAAGGCGGCCACATCCAGAACGTAACCGCGCGTACTGCGCAGGCGTTCGGCAAGTTCGGCGGGCTGCTGGCGAAGAAGGGCTGGATCAAGCATGGCTGGGCACTGTGTACGGGTGTGGATATTGGATTATCGCGCGAACTGCAGCTTTCTGCCGCGCGATTCACCTTTCCTGTGCAAGAATCGGCGGGTTCCATACGGTCAAGGCCATGTCCGCTCCAAGCTCCCGCTCCGACCAGAACTTCACGTTTCACCTGCCCCGCAGCAGCCTGAAGATCGCTGGCATCGCCTTTGGCGTCGGTGTTCTGCTGTTCCTGGTGGTCTGGCTCAATGCCCGTCGCCACAACGAGTTCTATCGCGCCGATCCGGCCCAGCCACAGGCCAGCAACGCCGTGTTGGCGCCCTTGCCGGCACCCTTGCCCGCAGGTGCCGGCGCCAGCGACATGCCCGATGCGCGCCCGGAAACGGTGGAGGAAACCCCGGAGCTGGTCGAGGCCGCGCCCGCCCCACCACCGCAGCCCATCGCTGAGACTGCGCCGGTCGATCCGGCACCCGCCGCGCCGGTCGCGCCCGCACCCAGTGACCAGCCAGTGCCACTGCCTGGCCAAAGCCCGGCGCCGGACTATCCGCCGGCAGCCCTGCGCCGCGGCGAAAGCGGTACGGTAATTGTTCACGTGGACGTGGACGCCAATGGCGTGCCCCTGGATGTCCGCGTGATCCAGCGCAGTGGCTCTCGCGACCTTGACCGGGCTGCCCAGGAAGCCGTGCGCAACTGGCGTTTCCAGCCGGCACAGAGCAATGGCCAGCCAATGCAGGGCAGCCTGGAAATCCCCTTCGATTTCAAACCGGCGCCGTAAGCTGAACCCCGGCTCCCCAAGGGGGCCGGTTTCCGCCCAAAGTCATTCGCCGTTTGGGAGTGCGGGACCAGACTTGTTGCGTAGTCGCTACGCAGAGCCCACATGTCGATGTCCAGCATCCCCCATCAACACAGCACGAGCCACCCTCATACACCGGCACGCCCGCACGGCATTGCTGTGGCATGGCTGTGGGGCCTGCTGGCGCTGCTGGTGGTGACTGTCTTTGCCGTGCTCGGGTACCGCCACCTGCAGACTCCAGTGGCTGCCAGCCCGGTTTCCATCACCACTGCCGATACCACTTCGGTGGTCAGCATCGCGGGCAATCGTGATGCCGAACCGCTGGCCAACAATCCGACCCCGGATTATCCGGCCGCCGCGCTCAGTGCCGACATCGAAGGCGATGTGATCGTACGTCTGCAGGTGGATGCCGACGGCCGGGTCAGCCAAGCCACCGTGATCGGACATGAAGGCGGCATTGACCCCGCCCTGGATCAGGCCGCCATTGCCGCGCTACAGCAATGGCGCTTCCAGCCCGCGATGCGGGATGGCCGCGCCATCAACAGCGTCGTGCAGGTCCCTGTGGAGTTCAGGACCGGACGCTGAGCCCGAAGCCGGCGCCACTGGCCAGGCTGTCAAAGCCCGGGAACGATGTCGCCACGTTGGCGACATCATTGATGCGTACTTCACCGGTGCTGAGCTGGCCGGCAATGGCAAAAGCCATCGAGATACGGTGATCGCCGTGGCTCTCGATGGTGCCGCTGCCCAGCGGACCACCGAAGATGGTCGCACCATCATCGGTCTCGTCCACGCGCAGGCCCAGGTCACGCAGGCCCGTGGCCATCGCCGCGAGACGGTCTGACTCCTTCACCCTCAGCTCGGCTGCGCCGCGCACCACAGTCTGGCCTTCGGCGGCGGCGGCGGCGACGAACAGCGCCGGAAACTCGTCGATCATGTCAGGCACCAGCCCTTCCGGAATCTCCGCGCCCTTGAGCTGGGCATAGCGCACGACCAGATCTGCGACCTGCTCGCCACCGTGCTCGGCATGGTTCTCCTCGGTGATGTCCGCGCCCATCAGGCGCAGTGCAGCCAGCAGGCCGGTGCGGCGCGGATTCAGGCCGACCGAACGCAAACGCACTTCCGAGCCGGGAATGATGCTGGCGGCAACGATGAAGAACGCCGAGGACGAGAAGTCCGCCGGTACCGAAATATCGGTCGCACGCAGGCGCTGGCCGCCGCGCAGGCGTGCCTTGCCCGGTTCGAACTCGATCTCCACGCCGAATGCGCGCAGCATGCGCTCGGTGTAATCGCGGGTTGGATGCGGCTCGACCACTGATGTCTCGCCTTGCGCATACAGGCCAGCCAGCAGCACCGCCGACTTGACCTGCGCACTGGCCACTGGCAATTCGTAATCGATGCCGTGCAGTGTCTGCCCGCCGTGGATGTGCAGCGGCGGCGTGCCATCGTCCTGGGTATCGATGCGCGCACCCATCTGTGCCAAGGGCCCGGTCACCCGACGCATCGGCCGCTTGGACAAGGACGCATCACCAACCAGCGTAGTGTCGAAGGGCTGCGCGGCCAGCAGGCCGGCCAGCAGCCGCATGCCGGTGCCGGCGTTACCGCAATCCAGCTCGCCGGTTGGTGCCTTCAGGCCATCCACGCCCACGCCATGGACGATCCGTTGCGAGGCTGACGGCGTTTCGAATCGCACGCCCATCTGTTCGAAAATGTGGGCGGTGGCGCGGGTGTCCTCGCCTTCCAGAAAACCATCGATATGCGAAACGCCATCGGCCAGCGCGGCGAACATCACCGAGCGGTGCGATACCGACTTGTCGCCGGGAATGGCGAGCGTGCCCTGCAGGGCGGAACCTTTGCGTGCAATCCAGTAGGGCTGGGAACTCATGCGGTCTCTCTAGTATTCAGTGCGCCAGGGGCGCGTCAGCAAACCCTTCTCCCTCCGGGAGAAGGTGCCCGAAGGGCGGATGAGGGTGCGGGAGCACATGGCTGCCCTGCCCTCACCCCAACCCCTCTCCCGCAGGGAGAGGGGCCTTGTCACTCACGGCACGGCGACCGGGTAGGAACCGAGCACCTTGATCTGCGCCGAGTGCGACTTCAGCTCGGCCAATGCGGCCTGCATCGATTCGTCTTCGATATGACCTGCCAGATCGATGAAGAAACCGTATTCCCACTTGGCCTGGTGCGAGGGTCGCGACTCGATGCGGTTCATGCTGATGCCATGGCGTGCGAACGGGCTGAGCACGTCGAACAGCGCGCCGGGCTTGTCGTGGATGAAGACCAGTACCGAGGTACGGTCGTGGCCCGACGACGGGAACAGCTGGCGACCGATCACCAGGAAGCGTGTGGTGTTGTCCGCGTCGTTCTGGATCGGCTTGGTGACCACCTTCTTCAGGCCATAGACGTGCCCTGCACTCTCGCCGCCGATGGCCGCCGCGTCTTCCGCATTGCGAGCACGGCGCGCGCCTTCGGAGTTGCTGGACACCGGCACCTTCTCGGTCTTGGGCAGATTGGCGCGCAACCATGCCGAGGTCTGCATGAAGGCCTGCGGATGCGCGTAGATTCGCTCGATGTCTTCAATGCGGCCGGTGCGTGACAGCAGGTACTGCTGCACGCGCAGCTCGACTTCGCCGCAGATCTTGAGGTTGGAGGTCAGGAACATGTCCAGGGTGATCTGGATCGTGCCCTGCCCGGAGTTCTCCACCGGCACGACGCCGAAATCGGCGTTGCCGTTTTCCACTTCCTGGAAGATCTCTTCGATATTGGCCAAAGGCAAGCCCAGCGCCGAACGACCAAAGTGCTTGTGTGCGGCCTGCTGGGTGAACGAGCCTTCCGGGCCGAGGTAGCCGATCTTCAGCGGCTCCTGCTGGGCCAGACAGGCCGACATGATCTCGCGGTAGACATGCACCAGCACTTCGTCACTGAGCGGGCCTTCGTTGCGGTCCACCACCATGCGCAGCACCTGTGCTTCGCGCTCCGGGCGGTAGTAGTCAACGGCTGCCGCCAGCTTGCCCTTGGCCTTGCCGACCTGATGGGCGAAGTTGGCCCGCTCGGCAATCAAGGCCTGGATGCTGCGGTCGATCTGGTCGATCTTGGCGCGCACATCCGACAGTACCGGCTTGGCGACGGTGAGGGTGTCGGTGGCGGCTTTCTTGCTGGCGACAGTCTTCTTCACCGCAGCCTGCCTGGTCGGTGCTTTCTTGGCGGCAGGTTGGGCTTTACTGGCGGTCTTGCTTGGCTTGGTCGCCATGGAATCGTCTACCTGTTACTGGCCGGCGCGGCGCGCACGGCGGGATTGGTTCAACCGTTACGCTGCTGGAAATCACGCATGAATGCTGCCAGCGACTGTGCGCCTTCCAGCGGCATGGCGTTGTACAGCGAGGCGCGGATGCCGCCGACTGCCTTGTGGCCCTTCAGCGCCAGCAAGCCGGCTGCCTTGGACTCGCTGACAAAACGCGCATTGAGTTCTTCGCTGGGCAGGAAGAACGGGATGTTCATCCGCGAACGTACGGCCGCGGCTACTTCGTTGCGGTAAAAGCCGCCGGAACCGTCAATGGCCTCATAGACCGCCGACGACTTGGCAACGCTGAGCCTGGCGAAGGCTTCGACACCGCCCTGGGCCAGCATCCACTTGAACATCAGCCCGGCCAGGTACCAGTTCCAGGTCGGCGGTGTGTTCAACATCGAGTCGCGCGCGACATGCGAACGGTAATCGAAGATATCCGCGCGCGGCTGGCCGGCGCGTTCCAGCAGGTCGCGGCGGATGATGACAACGGCGATGCCCACCGGGCCAAGGTTCTTCTGCGCACCTGCGTAGATCACGCCATAGCGCGACACGTCAATCGGCTCGGAGGCAATGGACGAGCTGAAATCGGCGATCAGCGGCACCTCGCCCACATCCGGCACATCACGGAACTCGATGCCGTGGATGGTTTCGTTGGCGGTGATATGCACATAGGCCGCATCGTCAGATAGCTGCCACTGCGAACGCGCCGGGATATCCCGATAACCACTGGCCTCACCGCTGGCGGCGATGTTGACGTCGACATAGGGCTGGGCCTGCTTGACCGCGGTCTTGCCCCAGTGGCCACTGACCACGTAGTCCACGCGTTGGCCCGGGCTGGCGAAGTTCAGCGGCAGCAGCGCCTGCTGGGTGGTGGCACCGCCCCCCAGGAACAGCACCGCGTAATCGTCAGGAATGCCGATCAGGCGCCGCAGGTCGGCTTCGGCCTCGGCGGCCACGGCCATGAAGTCGGCGCTGCGGTGGCTTATCTCGACAATGGACGCGCCTACGCCATTCCATTCCAACATCTCCGCCTGCGCCTGGCGCAGGACCGATTCCGGCAATGTCGCAGGGCCGGCACTGAAATTGAATGCGCGCGTCATGTCACACCTGTTGAGCAGAATCCCTAGTATGCCGCAGCGCAACAGCCTTGGGCCAGTTGGGAAAAGTTGCATCTGCACCCATTCTGCGCGTGCAGCTTCCCCGGCCCATGCGTGAGATTTCAGTACGACAGGTGCCGCTAGTCAGCGGGCGCCGAACAGCAACAACGCGCTTATCGCCGCCCCCAGCAACAAGGCGCTGAGCAACAGCCAGGGCCAACGCCGGGGCAGACGGGGTTTTGCCGGCGCCAACGTGGAGGGTTTGACCGCCACCGGCTCTTCATCATCTTCGACTGCGATGGCCGCATTGGCGGCAACCGGGCCCAGCGGAATTTCCAGCACAAAGCGATGGTTGCCTTCGAAAACCACCTGGTCACCCGCCTGCAACCAGCAATGCCGGGCATTTACGCCATTGACCAGGCTACCTTCGGCCGACCCCAGGTCGCGCAGCAGGACCTTGTCGCCATGCCGCTCGAAACGGGCATGCCGTTCGGCGAAGGCCGGCTCGTCGATCAGGATGTCACTCGCCGGATCGCTACCAACCAGGCGCGGCTTGTCCAGGGTGAAGCTGCGCCCGTGGTGGCGCCCCCCCACCCCGCGCAGCAGCGCCCGCAGATCTTCGCCGCCATCGCCGGGCGCCTCGGGCGGATGCGGGACCTGCTCGCATTCCCCGCGCAGCAGCATCTCCGTACCGTCGGCGTAGACCGAATCACCGGCGCGCAGCAATGCCATCCGCCGCACCGGCCGGCCATTGACGTGAATGCCGCGGCCACCGCTGGCAACCTGGAGCCAGACGCCGCGCTGATCGGTGCAGAACTGCGCCAACAGCAAGGGGCCGACGCTGCCATCACCGAGCCGGATTTGACCCGACGCGTGGCGCACGATGCGCTGGACCCCCGGCATCAATGACTGATCCGGCTGCTGACGATTGCTGAAATGGACTTGCAGAGTGCGCACCGGCAGCAGACTAGCAGGTCATCCGGTCATGCAGAAGGTGTACGTGAGACTTGGACTACGCCGCTCAGGTCCGCACAATGGCGCATCTTTCCCACATACAGCAGTACAGGCCGCACGCCATGTCCACCATTGATATCCAGCACGCCCACTCCCTGTCCGACGACAAGGCCCGCACCGCCATTGCCGAAGTCGCCGAAAAGCTGCAGGAACGCTTCGACGTGGTTACCCGCTGGGACGGCCCGGTGCTGCACTTCAACCGTTCCGGCGTGGACGGTGCCATCGAGCTGTTGCCGGGTGCTGTGCGGGTCAAGGCCGAACTGGGCTTCCTGCTCTCGGCAATGAAAGGCATGGTGGAATCCGAAATTCAACGCGTGCTGACTGACAAGCTCGGCTGAGCCGGCGCCGTCACACAACTCAGGCCGCCAAGCCGTTACGGTGTGGCTGAACTCTTCAACCCCGCATAGGAGCATCGTCATGACCACCTACGAGCAACGCCCGGAAGACGAAGACGACAGCGCCGGCACGCAAGGCCAGGCCGAGCGTTTGACCAGGAAGGTGACCGAATCGGCACAGCAGGTGTGGCTGGCCGGCCTGGGCGCACTGTCGCGGGCGCAGGCCGAGGGCAGCAAACTGTTCGACACCCTGGTCAAGGAAGGCCAGGACAGCGAAGCCCGTTCCCGCGAACAGTCGCGCAACGGCGAAAGCCTGCGCGACACCGTCGAGAACACCCTGGGGCAGGCCCGGGAGCGCGCCGCCGATACCTGGGACAAGGTCGAAAAGTCGTTTGAAGACCGCGTACACAGCGTGCTGCGACGCATGGACATCCCCTCGCGTTCCGATATCGAGGCCCTGAACGACCGCCTGGACGCCCTCAACCGCCGTCTTACCCGGGCTGAGAGCCGCGCCGCACACGACGGGCAGCAAGCTGAAGATCAGTGATGTTGCAAAGCAACATTGCTTGCGCAAGAATCAACTCACCCGCCAGCAGTACCGCGCCGTAAGTCTCCCTCCCCTCACGGCATCGGATGGCGGGTTTTTCATGCCTGCGATTCGTCACGGCAGCCAGATTCCGGGGCCAGGCACCGCCAGCAAGCGATAATCTGTGGCTTACCGCTCCGCCCGCGCAGCATCGGGCGGTGGCCGCAATCGCTGGAGTCAAGCATGCAAACCCCGCGCCCCGACACGGCCCCCGGCAGCACCGTCGGCACCCAGACCCGTCACGCCCTGCACGGCCGCTACCCGCGTGCCGAAAGCGTGGATGACTTCCGCCATAATCTTGCCTTGGTCCGCGAGCGGATGGCCGTGGCCTGCCAGCGCGTGGGCCGGGCCGCGGACAGCGTACGCCTGCTGCCGGTCAGCAAAACCATCGACGAAGCCCATATCCGCCTGGCCTATCAGGCCGGCTGCCGCATGCTTGGCGAAAACAAGGTGCAGGAAGCCCATCACAAATGGGAGGCGATGCAGGACCTGACCGATCTGCACTGGTCGGTCATCGGCCACCTGCAGACCAACAAGGCCAAACTGGTGGCCCGTTTTGCCGACGAATTCCAGGCCTTGGACAGCCTGCGCCTGGCCGAAACGCTGGACCGCCGCCTGCAGGCAGAAGGCCGTTCATTGGACGTCTTCGTGCAGGTAAACACGTCCAATGAGGCCAGCAAGTATGGATTGCTGCCCGAGGCGGTTGCCGGGTTCCTGCAGGCCCTGCCGCGCTCGGGCGCATTGCGCGTGCGCGGCCTGATGACCTTGGCCATGTTCTCCGCCGAGCCGCAGCAGGTGCGCGCCTGCTTCGTCCGCCTGCGGGAACTGCGTGAACGCCTGCGCCAGGACGCCCCGGCCGGCATCGGCCTGGATGAGCTGTCGATGGGCATGTCAGGAGACTTCGAGATCGCCATCGAGGAAGGCGCGACCGTGGTTCGAGTCGGCCAGGCCATCTTTGGCGCACGCGCGGTGCCCGACAGCCATTATTGGCCGGCCCCTCGGTCCACGGACTGATTCGGCAACAGCGTACAAAAAAGGCGAAGTCAGCCAGCTCTTACGGTCGTCAGGGAAGATAGACTGGGCCCCTTCTCTAGGCTTTCGGGTATGTCGATGTTCTCGTGGATTCTGGCCCTGTTGCTTGCATTGCTCTTGTGGGGCCTGGCGTCGGCATACCTGTGGTTGGTCGCCCGCCGTCAAACCGAGCGCCAGCATGGCCTGGCCGCACTGGCTGGCATGCGCTGGCGTGAGTTTTCGCGCATCGTGCACCAGGCCATGGCCGAACAGCGCAACCTGCATCCACTGACCGATGACGACGAGAACGATCGTGGCACCAGCAGCGACTTCCTGCTGCAACGGGACGGCCAGCGCTGGCTGGTGTCATGCAAGCATGGCCGCGCTTACCGCTTCGATGCCAGTGCGATCCATGAGTTGGCGTCGGCCATCAGCCTTACCGGCGCCGTGGGTGGCCTGCTGATCACCGAAGGCCATGTTGAACGCGACGGTCTGGTCGAAGCGGAGAAGCAATCGATCGAGGTCATCGACGCGCGGCAGTTGTGGCCACTGCTCAAGCCCTATATGCCGGCCGAGGCACGCGAGACCGTGACCGGCATCGCGCGACGCGAAGCGGTTCGCCACACCGGCATCGCGGGCCTGGCGGCGATCACCCTGGGCCTGCTGGTCGGCATGGGGTATATGACCCTGCGCGGCGACAGCCCTGCGCCCGAATCCATCGCTGTCGCTCCCCGCCCTGCTGCCCGCGACACCGCACCCGACCCCGTCAGCGCGCCTGTGACCCCGGCCACCAGTGAAAAAGCCGAAGCCAGCAAGCCAGCAGCACCGGCACCGGCAAACACCTCCAACCCCAGCGATCTCGTGCAGGACCCGGATGCCGCCACGCTGCTGCGTTATCAGCAATCCGTGTCCAAGGCCCTGGCCAGTACGGCGGGCGTGGTCAGTGGCATCTGGCTGACCCGTTCCACCCTGTCGGTTGAGCGCAGCGGCGACGATGCCCAGGTATGGCCCCTGATCTGCCAGCAGCTGCAGCGCTACCCGGCCTTGCGCACCACCCGCGTGCAGCTCAATCCGCGCCCAGGCGTGGACGAGCCGGTACGCTGGCGGCAGTGCAGCACCATCTAGATCTGGAGTTCAGCAGCGTCCAGCCAGGCCATCGACCTGGCTGGAGATTGCATCGAACGGATTGAATCAGCGTGCGCCCGGCGCGAAGCGGGCAATCAGGTCGTAGGCATCGCCAAGGAACATCTGCCGCACCCAGGTGATCGGCAGCTCGCCGCGCCAGGTCTGGCGGTCGATGACCAGGCAGGCCGTGCCCACCGGTACTTTCAGCAATGCAGCTTCGTCGGCGGTCGCGGCCACCGCGCTGATACGGTGCTGGCCGCGTGTCCATGACACGTTCTGCAGCAGCCAGCTGCCCGGCGCGTGGATGGTGAAATCCACCTTCAGGGTTTCCGGCACGGCTTCGGGATTGATCAACCTGCGCTCCAACGCCAGCGGCTTGCCGTCGGCCAGGTGCAGGCAGCGCATCGCCAGCAACTTGCCGTCACCTACCAGCTGCAGCTCTTCGGCCGAGTTTTCCCTGGCCTTGCGGTGCGCGCGTTCAAGCAGCTGGAAGCCGTATTCGTGGCCGCGGTCAGTGACCGCCACCTCGATGTCGGGGATCTCCAGCGCCACCTGTTCCAGATGGGGCGGCTGCCGCGCCACGAAGGAGCCGGCGCGTCGGCGGCGTTCGATCATGCCGCTCTCGGCCAGCGCGGTCAGCACCTTGTTCACCGTCATCCGCGAGCAGCCGTACTGTTCCATCAGCTCGTGTTCGAACGGGATACGGAAGCCAGGCTCCCATTCGCCGCTGAGGATGCGGCCTTCGATGTCACTGCGGATGCGGTGATTGAGGGTGGGAGCTTTCTTGCCCTTCACTCGGGTTTCCTGAAAGAAGCGGTGCCTGGCCGATAACCGACCTTAGCCCAGTATCCGTGCGAGCGCGGCACGGTAACGCGCGCTGATCGCATCGCGGTTCACGTGGCGGCCATCGCGGACCAAGGCCCGACCATTGCGCCAGACGCTGCGAAGGGCGCCATTACGTGCGGCGAACAGCCAACTGTCAAGCAAGGCGTCGCCCTTGCGGCCCAGCAAGGCCGGGTGCTCGTCGTCCAGTTCCAGCAGATCGGCAGCGGCGCCCACCTCCAGTCCGAACGGCACGCCCAGGGCCTGCGCCCCGCCCTCGCCCGCCTGCTGGTACAGCCAGCGGCCACTGGACAGATCGCCGGGGGAGAGCACGTTGCGGCCGCGCAGCTGCAGGCGCTGGCCATATTCAAGCAGGCGCAGCTCTTCTGCCACGTCGATCAGCACGTTGGAGTCGGAGCCAACGCCGAAGCGTCCGCCAAGCTGTATGAAGTCACGCATCGGGAACAGGCCATCGCCCAGGTTGGCTTCGGTGATCGGGCACAGCCCAACCACCGCACCGCTGTCCGCCATCAACCGCACTTCATCGCTGTTGACGTGGGTCGCGTGCACCAGACACCACCGCGCATCCACCGCTGCGTTGGCGTACAGCCATTCGACCGGCCGTTGCCCACTCCAGGCCAGACAGGCATCCACCTCGCGGGTCTGCTCGGCGATATGGATATGGATTGGACCCGGCGCCAATGCAACCAGCGCCTGCAGTTGCTGCGGAGTGCTGGCGCGCAGGCTGTGCGGGGCCAGCCCCAGAACCGCATCGGGCGTGTCTGCCAGTGCCCGCTTGCAGCCATCCAGCAAGTCCGCAAAGCCGTCGATGTCGTGCAGAAAGCGTCGCTGTGCCGGGGTCGGCGCGGCACCGCCAAAATCGCTGTGTGCGTAGAACACCGGCAGCAGGGTCAGGCCCAGCCCGGTGTCGTCGGCTGCTGCGGCAACGCGTACCGACATTTCGGCATGGTCGGCGTAGCGGCTGCCGGTCTCGGTGTGATGCAAGTAGTGGAACTCACCGACCCGGGTGAAACCGCTTTCCAGCATTTCCATATAGGCCTGCGCAGCGATGGCCTGGAAGGTATCCGGATCCAGGCGATCCAGGAACCGGTACATCAGCTCACGCCAGCTCCAGAAACTGTCGCCCGAACGTCCGCCCACCTCGGTGAGCCCGGCCATCGCGCGCTGGAACGCGTGGCTGTGCAGATTACCCAGGCCCGGCACCACCACGCCCAGCCGTTGCGACTGGCCATCCCAGGGCGCACCCGCAGCCACCGCGGTGATGCGGCCAGCGTTGCAGTCGATGCGCACATTCTGCGCCCACCCCTGCGGCAACAAGGCCTGGGCAGCATGGAAGCGGACAGATGGGGTCGGCTTGATCGTTGTCACTGGACACTCTCCGATGGTCGCCGTTATTGTATATACAAATAGGCATGGAGAGGGACAATGCGCTGCGACACGCTCTGGCACAACGCCAACCTGATGACCCTGGACGACGCCTCGGGCGGACTGGGCAGCATCCGCGACGGCGTGGTCGCCGCCCGCGATGGTCGCATCCTGCATGTCGGACCTGCCGCGGAAGCACCCGCATTTGAGGCCGATAACCGCGTCGACTGCAACGGCCGCTGGATCAGCCCCGGCCTGATCGACTGCCATACCCACCTGGTCTATGCCGGCAACCGCGCCGGTGAGTTCGAGCACCGCCTGCAGGGCGTGAGCTATGCGCAGATCGCCAAGGCCGGTGGTGGCATCGTTTCCACGGTCAGCGCCACCCGCCAGGCAGATGACGCGGCGTTGATCAGCGCCAGCCTGCCCCGGTTGGATGCAATGCTGGCCGAAGGCATCACCACCATCGAGATCAAATCCGGCTATGGCCTGACCCTGGCCGACGAACGCAAGCAGCTGCGGGTGGCGCGCGAACTGGGAACACTGCGCAAGGTGGAGATCGTGCCGACCTTCCTGGGTGCGCATGCAGTGCCGCCGGGCCACGAGGCACAGGCCTATATCAACGAAGTCTGCGCAGTGATGATTCCGGCCATCGCCGCCGAAAGTCTGGCCGAAGCGGTCGATATCTTCTGCGAGAACATCGCGTTCTCGCCGGCGCAGGCACAACAGGTGTTCGAGGCGGCCAAGCAGCACGGTCTGGCAATCAAGATCCACGCCGAGCAGCTGTCCAACCAACACGGTGCAGAGCTGGCAGCGCACAACGGCGCATTGTCCGCCGACCATATCGAACACCTGGACGAAGCCGGCATCGCCGCGATGCGCGCGGCAGGCACCGTTGCCGTACTGCTGCCTGGCGCCTATTACTTCACCCGCGAGACGGTGCTGCCGCCGATCCAGGGCCTGCGTGACGCCGGCGTACCGATGGCGTTGGCAACTGACTGCAATCCCGGCACCTCACCACTGACCAGTCCACTGCTGACGATGAACATGGGCGCCACCTTGTTCCGCATGACCGTGGACGAGTGCATCGCCGGCTTCACCCGTGAAGCCGCACGCGCACTGGGCCGCGCCAACCGCGTCGGCAAGCTGGCCGCCGGCATGGACTGCGACCTCGCCATCTGGGACATCGATGCACCCGCCGACCTGGTTTACCGGATCGGCTTCAATCCTTTGCATGCCCGCGTCTGGCGCGGGCAGATCGTCTGAACCTCGCACCTTGAACCTCGCACTGCTGGAGCACGCATGAGCACTACCTTGACCCTCCTCCCCGGCCACGTCCCGCTGGCGCAATGGCGGCAGATCTATCGCGGCGCCAACGTGCGTCTGGACGAATCCGCCCAGGCCGCAGTGCTGCGCAGCGCGCAGGTGGTGGACGCCATCGTCGCCAAGGGCGAGCCGGTGTATGGCATCAACACCGGCTTCGGCAAGCTGGCCAGCGTTCGCATCGAACGCGAAGACCTGGAAACCCTGCAGCGCAATATCGTGCTGTCGCACGCCGCCGGTGTAGGCGAGCCGATGCCGGTCGATGTCGTGCGGTTGATGATGGCGCTGAAGCTGACCAGTCTTGCGCAAGGCGCCTCGGGTATCCGCCCGCAGACCTTGGCGCTGCTGGAAGCAATGCTGCAGAAGGACGTGGTGCCGGTTGTGCCTTGCCAGGGTTCGGTTGGCGCCTCTGGCGATCTGGCACCGTTGTCGCATCTGGCCAGCGTGATGATTGGTGTCGGTGAAGCGTTTGTCGGCGGTGCTCGCATGTCAGCCGAGGCAGCCTTCAAGCAGGCCGGTCTGCAGCCGTTGGTACTTGGCGCGAAGGAAGGTCTTGCGCTGCTCAATGGCACCCAGTACTCGACCGCTTACGCACTGGCCGGCCTGTTCGAGATCGAAGTGGTTTTCCAGGCCGCGCTGGTTACCGGTGCGTTGTCGGTGGAAGCCGCCAAGGGCTCGGATACCCCGTTTGACCCGCGCATCCACAGCATCCGTGGCCAGCGCGGCCAGATCGCCACTGCCGCGGTTTTGCGCGAGTTGATGCAAGGTTCGGCGATCCGTGAATCGCATCGCGACAACGACGTGCGCGTGCAGGACCCTTACTGCCTGCGCTGCCAGCCGCAGGTAATGGGCGCGGCGTTGGACGTGATGCGCCAGGCGGCAGCCACCCTGGAAATCGAGGCCAATGGTGTCTCCGACAACCCGCTGGTGTTCACCGACACCGGTGAAGCACTGAGCGGCGGCAACTTCCACGCCGAGCCAGTGGCATTCGCAGCGGACATGCTGGCGATGGCGATCTGCGAGATCGGCTCGATCAGCGAACGTCGCACCGCCATGCTGGTGGACCCGGCACTGTCCGGCCTGCCGGCCTTCCTGACCCCGAAGCCGGGCCTGAACTCGGGCTTCATGATCCCGCAGGTGACCGCGGCAGCATTGGTCTCGGAGAACAAGCAGCGCGCCTACCCGGCCAGTGTCGACTCGATCCCGACCTCGGCCAACCAGGAAGATCATGTATCGATGGCGGCGCATGGTGCGCGTCGTTTGATCGCCATGGCCGAGAACGCCGCCAACGTCATTGGTATCGAACTGCTTGCCGCAGGCCAGGGCTGTGATTTCCATGCGCCGCTGCGTTCGAGTCCGGCGTTGGAGCGGGTGCGTTCGACCTTGCGCGCGCAGGTACCGACCTTGGTGGACGACCGTTACTTCCACCCGGACATGGTTGCTGCGACTGCATTGGTGCGCGCTGCTGCGTTGACGGCTGGCTTGGGTGTGCAGTTGCCGGGTGTTGATGTGACTGACAAGGCCTGATTGAAGCGCATGCAGAGCTGGCCGAAAGCCGTGTTGCCATTCCGTCTCCCGCCTGCGGGCGAAGGTGGCGCGCAGTGCCAGATGAGGGGAGCTTTTCGGCTTCACCGCGAAGAGCGCCCTCACCTGCCCTCCGGGCATCCTCTCCCGCTTGCGGGAGAGGCGATAGCCAGCAACGCTGCAATCTGCCAGGCCAGGCACAGTTCACCGCGAGCTGCGATGCAAGCCCTTCTCCCGCCTGCAGGCGAAGGTGGCGCGCAGTGCCGGATGAGGGGAGCTTTTCGGCTTCACCGCGAAGAGCGCCCTCACCTGCCCTCCGGGCATCCTCTCCCGCTTGCGGGAGAGGCGATAGCCAGCAACGCTGCAATCTGCCAGGC
>NZ_JBXFWM010000014.1:0-83306 GCF_056856655.1 Stenotrophomonas sp. STEN033 | reverse complement strand
GGGTTTTACCGGGAATGCCCCTGCCGAGCATGGCTCGGCACTACACCCCCTCCCTTTCGCACCGCGAAGGGGAGGGCTGGGGAGGGGTGAGCTTCACCGCCTCTGCTCTGGTCGTGGCTTCGCAGCTGACGCCGCTCCTGCATTGATCTGCGGCATTGTCGGGCAAGCCCCTGCCGAGCATGGCTCGGCACTACACCCCCTCCCTTTCGCACCGCGAAGGGGAGGGTTGGGGAGGGGTTGGCTTCACCGCCTCTGCTCTGGTCGTGGCTTCGCGGCTGACGCCGCTCCTGCATTGATCTTCGGCATTGTCGGGAAAGCCTCTGCCGAGCATGGCTCGGCACTACCGGCGTTTTTCGCGATCCAGCCAACAGGCCAGACCCTGCGCGTTGAGTTCGATATCCATTGCCAGTACCCGCAGCACTTCAGATGCGTCCAGCGGACTGCCCTGCAATCTCAAGCGCGCTACATACAGCGCGCCCAGCGCATCCACCAACAGCCGATGCCGTTCCGGTTCGCCGTTGCAGCGCTGTGCGATCGCCACCATTGCGTCGATCTGCGCGTGCAGTTCCTGCGCCAACCGCGCCGTGCCTTCGACCCGGCCGTAATGGGTCAGGTACATCCCCTCCGGTGACTCCTGCATCAAGCGCAGGATCGAGGCATGCATCGCCTCCGGCTCGAACTGCACCGGTGAGGAGGTGGGAATGATGAAAGCACCACCAGCGTGGTCCAGCTCGCGATACGACAGGCCAAAGGTGTCGCCGGTGAACCAGCTGCGACTGGCCGCATCCCACACGCAGAAGTGATGCCGTGCATGTCCCGGCGTATCCACGCAGACCAGCTCGCGACCCGCCAACAAAACCCGATGCCCGTCCTCGGCAACCACCACGCGCTCGGCCGGTACCGGCACGATCTGGCCGTAGCTGCGCGCCATCTCGGCTTCGCCATACACCGCCGTTGCACCGGCGATCAGCCGGGTGGGGTCGATCATGTGCTGGGCGCCACGCGGGTGCACGACCAAGCGCGCATTGGGCAGCTGCTGCATCAGCGCACCGGCACCGCCGGCATGATCCAGATGCACATGGGTGACGATCAGCCAGTCGATATCCGCAGGCGTCAGCCCCGCCTGGGCAACGCAGGCCAGCAGATTCGGCAGCGAATGTGTGGTGCCGCAATCGACAAACGCGCCGCGTCCATCCTGCACGATCAGGTACGCCGCATCGAAGTGATCGCGCTGGAACGCGGTATCGATGGTGTGGATGCCATGGGCAAGGGACATGCGGCAACTCCGGCAGAAACTGGCTTCGATCCTGCCAGTCGCTGCTGCGTCACTCAACCCGGACTTTTGTCGCAGCCGCGTCAGCTCAGCGCTGCAGTACGCGCGGACGCAGCAACAATGCCAGCACCATTACCGCCAGAAAGCCGCCGTAGGCATACAGCACGGCCAGGATCTGCTTCCACAGGCCTTCGGCCACCTCGGTGGCGCCCACGTGGTAACCCCACAGCATGAAGCCGATGCTGGCCACCAGGGCCAGCACCAGCATCGCTGCATCAAACAAGGTGCGTGTGCGTGTGCGCGGCTGGCGCGGGAACCACCAGTACAGCGCCCCCATCACGCAGAACCAGGGGAGAAACAACAACAACGACAACCAGGCCATCGACGTGCTCCTCCGCAGGTGTTTACTCCTTCGCTGCAGCCTCGCGCAGTTCGCGCAACGCCGCCAGCACCGGCTCCACTTCCACTTCGACCTTGAACAACTCGCTCTGCAGCGCATCGCCCTGCTCGGCCTGCTTGAGCACGGCGATCAACTGGCCGGCATCGCGCGGCGAGTCAAAGCCCTCGCTCTGGATCAGCAGCGTGCCTTCGCCATCAAGCAGCTTGAAATAGAAGCGGCCGTCCTTCTCACGGTACTGCTTGAACAGCGGCAACGCCGCCTTGGCAGCGGCCGCCGCCTTGGGCTTGTCACCGGCGGCGGACAGGTCACGCAGGCCGACGGCGTGGCGCAGCTCCTTCAGCAGCGGGATGGCGAACTGCTCGCGCAGCTGCTGGCCACGCTTGCGCAGGATGGCTTCGATCTTCTCGGGCTCGGCCATCAAGGCGTTGTAGCGCTCGCGCAGCGGCGACAGCTCGGCGTCGATGCGCTCGAACAGCTGCTGCTTGGCGTCGCCCCAGCTGATGCCGTCGGCAAAGGCCTTGGCAAAGGCTGCGGTCTGCTCCGGGCTGGCGAAGGCCTGGTACATCTGGAACAGCGCCGAGCCCTCGGTGTCCTTGGGCTCGCCCGGCAGGCGCGAGTCGGTGAGGATGGAGAACACCAGCTTCTTCAGCTCCTCGCGCGGCACGAACAGCGGGATGGTGTTGCTGTAGCTCTTGCTCATCTTGCGGCCGTCCAGGCCGGCCAGGGTGGCCACCTGTTCGTCGATGATCACTTCCGGCAGGGCAAAGTATTCCTTGCCGTAGACGTGGTTGAAGCGCTGGGCGAAATCGCGCGCCATCTCGATGTGCTGGATCTGGTCACGACCCACCGGCACCTTGTTGGCGTTGAAGATCAGGATGTCGGCGGCCATCAGCACCGGGTACATGAACAGGCCGGCGCTGACGCCTGCGTCGTCGTCCAGCTGCTCCTCGCGGTTCTTGTCCACCGCCGCCTTGTAAGCATGGGCGCGGTTGAGGATGCCCTTGCTGGCGACCACGGTGAGGAACCACATCAACTCGGTGGTTTCCGGGATGTCGCTCTGGCGGTAGAACCATACCTTGTCCGGGTCCAGGCCGCAGGCCAGCCAGCTGGCCGCGATCTCCAGGGTCGAACGCTGGGTGCGCTCGGGCTCCTGCGCCTTGATCAGGCTGTGCAGGTCGGCCAGGAAGAAGAAGCTCTCGATATCCGAGGCCTGGCTGGCGGCAATGGCCGGGCGGATCGCGCCGACGTAGTTGCCGAGATGGGGAGTGCCGGAGGGGGTGATGCCGGTGAGGACGCGGGTAGTCATGTAAACCAAGCTGACGAGCGGATGAACCGGGCCAGTGTAACCGCCCCAGCCTGTCCCCGCCCTCAACCCCATTGCCCGCACCCGGCCGTTTGAGGTCATGTACCCCGCCAAGGAGCCTGCCATGTACCGTTTTCTAGCCAGTGTGTTGTCGGTTGTCGCGCTATGCGGGTTCAGCCCGGTACGGCCAGCAGATGATGGCCCGGTGCTGCTGTCGGTGATCGACCGTGACGACGGACGGGAGCTGGACCTGTACCCGCACCGCGGCCAGCAATGGGTGGCCGGCAGCCCGGGTCACCGCTACAGCGTGCGCATGCAGAACCGCAGCGGCGAGCGCGTGCTGGTGGTGCTGTCGGTGGATGGGGTGAATGCCATCACCGGCCAGACCGCCTCACCCAGCCAGTCCGGCTATGTGCTGGAGCCCTGGCAGAGCAGCGAGATCACCGGCTGGCGCAAGTCCAATGCCGAGGTCGCGCAGTTCGTGTTCACCGCCTCCAGCGACAGCTATGCCAGCCGCACCGGCCGCCCGGCCAATGTCGGGGTGATCGGCATCGCCGTGTTCAACGAGGCGCGCCGGCCGGTGTATGACGTGCGCCCACTGCCAGCGCCAAGGCCCATGCCGCGACCGATGCCGCAGTACGAGGACCGCGCCGAGGCAAGTGCCAATGCCAGCGGGCGCGCCGCCGAAGCCGCTGCGCCCAGCGCGATGGCCAAGAGCGAATCGCGGCAGCGCCTGGGTACCGGCCACGGTGAGCGTGAGTGGTCAAGTTCGTCATTGACCAGCTTCGAGCGTGCCAGCCGCAATCCGATACAGGTCAGCGAGGTGCGTTATGACTCGCGGCAGCGGCTGGTGGCGATGGGCATCCTGCCGCGCGGTTATCGTCACGTGGACAACTCGCCACAGGCGTTCCCCAGTGGTTTCGTGCCGGATCCGCCGGCGCGTGGCCGCTGAGCGAGAAACCAGACAGCCATTGATTTGTGGGAGCGGCGTAAGCCGCGAAGCTGACGCTGCTCAAGCTCTCAACAACCATGTCATCTGATGATGCCCTTGCTTCGCGGCTTACGCCGCTCCCACAAAGGCAAAAAAAGAAACCGATGCCAGAGGCATCGGTTTCTTGTTGAGGCAAGTAGCTTCTCTCAATCACCCCACATCAGTGGTAATCCGGGTATTCCTTGTGCAGCGCCTTCTGGAAGTCGCGCACTTCGGTTTCGGCGCGGTCCTTGGCCCAGCCGTAGCGTTCCTGCAGGCGACCTGCGAGGTATTCGGCGTTGCCTTCGGCCACCTTCATGTCGTCGTCGGTGATGTCGCCCCACTTGGCCTGCACCTTGCCCTTGAGCTGGGTCCACTTGCCGGAAATGATGTCTTTATTCATTACGCTGCTCCTTTCGGGGGATACGCGGTTGATTCGCGTGGGACCACTTTCGTCGACCCCCCGTTGGCGTCAGGTCCAAGTTTCGTTGTGCGTTGCTGACCTTGGTGAACGTCGCTTCAGCTAACGGATTACGAGCATGAAAAAGGCCGGCATTGCCGGCCTCCTTCATTCATCTGCAGGACCCTGCCGGATCAATGACCCTTGGCAGCATCCTCGACCTTTTCACCGGCCTTCTGCACGTCCTTGCCTGCGCCGGCAACGGTATTGCAACCAGCCAGCACTGCGACCGAGAACAGCGACAACATCATCAGGGCAACCAAACGCTTCATGTGTTTCTCCTGTGGTGGTTCCATCGGTGCGGTCCACAGCGGACCGCGTGTTCATCAGCACTTGCCGTCTTTGCAATCCTGCGCCTTGTCTTCGACCTTCTCACCGGCCTTCTGCATGTCCTTGCCAGCGCCCGCCACGGTATTGCAGCCGCTGAGCATGCCAACCGAGAACGCGCCCACCAGGGCCAACATCAACAGTCGCTTCGTCATTCGTCTCCTCCTCCCTTTCAAGGCCGATGCCGTGGCCGGTAACCGGCGGCAGGCACTTCGTGTGTGAAGACGAATCTGGCGGCTGGGCCGTGTGCTCCGCGTGAAGCCGCGCAGAACACGTTCAGTGATGTCGCCCGATTGTTAATCCCGCATCAGGGTGGATTTGCCGAACAGGCTCTCCACCAGGTCCACGGCCAGCTCGGCGGTGCGGTTCTGGTGATCCAGCAGCGGGTTCAGTTCGACGATGTCCAGCGAGCCCATCAAGCCGGTATCGGCAATCATCTCCATCACCAGCTGCGCCTCGCGGTAATTGACCCCGCCCGGCACCGTGGTGCCCACGCCCGGCGCGATACTGGGATCGAGGAAATCCACGTCGAAACTGACGTGCAGGTGGGTATTGGCGTCGATGCCATGCAGCGCCGCTTCCACCGTACGCTTCATGCCGGCTTCGTCGATATGGCGCATGTCGTAGACATCCACCCGGTGCTGCTTGATCAGGCGCTTTTCTTCCGGATCGACCGAGCGGATGCCGATCTGGTGCACCTGCCACGGCGCGATCGCCGGGGCGCTGCCACCGAGATGGGTCAGCCCTTCCGGGCCCAGGCCACACAGGCAGGCCACCGGCATGCCATGGATGTTGCCGGACGGGGTGACATCGGAAGTGTTGAAGTCCGAATGGGCGTCCAGCCACAGCACGCGCAGCTGCTTGCCCTGCTCACGGCACCAGCGCGCGACCGCGGTGATCGAGCCCACCCCCAGGCAGTGGTCGCCACCGAGCATGATCGGCAGGCGGCCATCCTGCAGTTCGGCATAGGTCGCTTCCATCAAGGCGTGGTTCCAGGCCACCACCTCGTCCAGATGGCGATAACCTTGCACCGGACCGGTCCACGGATTGCGCGGGCCATCCAGGTTGCCGACATCACGCACCTCCACGCCGCGTTCGGCCAGGGCCTCGGGCAGGCCGGCAATGCGCAGCGCCTCCGGCCCAAGACGCGCACCGCGCGCACCCGCGCCCACATCGGTAGGCACGCCAATCAGCGACACCGGACGAAAACCAGCCATACCACCTCCGTTGCAAATGAAAGCAGTTTAGCGAGCGGCACCTGAAAGACCTTGCGGCAGCGCGGCAAACCCTTGTGCTGCCTGCGTTCCGGCCCTTCCCCGCGGATCAGGGCCAGCGTAGCTGGGCGACATTGCAGCCGTGCACACGCCCGCGTTCAGTGCCTACCGTTCCCGCACGCAGCTCACGACACCGGCGGCTTGGGATCCCAATTGTCCGGCGTCACGATCTTGGGCAGCTCGGGGTCGGCGATGTAGTTGGGCGACATGATCTGTACCCCGGCCGCATTGAAGGCATCCTGGATGTTGGCGTGCAGCGCGCTGAGTATGTCCGCGCGCAGCGGCAGTTCAACGATGTGTACGCGCAGCACATAGGCTACGTAGAAGTCGTTGAGCGCGGTCTGCAACACGTAGGCAGGCGGTGCGTGCTGCACATGCCCGGTCCTGCCAGCCGCGTCCAGCAGCAGCCGATGCACCTGCCGCCACGGCGTGTCATAGCCGATGGTCACGCCGGTTTCCAGCCACATGCCGGCCGCCTGCGGGTCGCGCGAATAGTTCAGCAGCTTGCCGCTGAGCACATGCATGTTGGGCAGGCTGACCTCCACCCCGGTAAGGGTGCGGATGCGGGTGGTGAACAAACCGATCTGTATCACCTGCCCTTCCACATCCGCCACCTTGACCAGGTCGCCGACCGACATCGTCCTTGAATACAGCAGGGTGAAGCCCGCCGCTGCCTGGCCGACGATGCTCGATCCGCCCAGCGAAATCATCACGCCGAGCAGCACCGTCAGGCCCTTGAACGCATCACTGCCCGAGCCGGGCAGATAGGGATAGGCCATCACCAGCGCAAACAGCCAGATGCCCGCGACGATCAGCTTGCGGCTGGGTTCGGCCAGTTGGCGGTCGATGCCGAACAACTGGAAACGCCCATGCTGCACGCCGCGGAACAGGATGCCGATGATCTGGCTGGCCAAGCGTGCCAGCAGGAAAATGATCAGCGCCGTCACCAGCCCCGGGATCGCCGCCACACCCGCCCACAACCAGGCTTTGGCCTGGGCAGCGAGCCATAACGTCATCGTCGTTGCCCACGGCTGGGTGTAGTCGAACTGATGGAATACATAGCGCAGCCATTCCTCGGCCAGCACCAGCAGCGCCACCAGCAGCAACGCGCGCGACAACCAGTCGGCCAGCGCATTGGCCCCATGCAGCATCTGCCGTACCGGCACGCTACGCAGCGTCCCGGCCTTTTTACCCACCCAGGCCAGCATCGCCGCCCGCAGCTGACGTGCCAGCCAGGCCATCACCCAGGCCAGTGCGGCGGCCAGTGCCGTGGCGACAAGGCTGTGCAGCACACCGCGAAGCACCCGTCCCGGCGCACGCTCGCGCTCGGCGGCGGCGACCGCCTCGCCCAGCCGGCTGCGCACCTCCTCGCGTACCTGGGCCAGACTCTGGCCTTGCGCGGTATCCACATCGGCAGGCGTGATAAGGGTGACGACTTCCCCGCCGAGCAGCAGGATCGCACCGGCAGCGGTGTCGTTGAAGGTGACGCTGGGCGTACCCGGCTCCTCGACGATGCGTTTGATGTTGAATTCGGCAACCTGCGCACGTTGCAGGGGCGAGCGACCCATGAAGGCACTGCGGAAAGTCAGGATGTCGCGGTTGTAATAGCGCACCGTCGCCGGGGCCTGCGCCTGGGCGGTGCCTTCTTCGGTTGCAGCCAGCAGCGGCGCAGGTGCAAGCAGCAGCGAGGAACACAGCACAAGCAGCAGCCATGCCATCAAGGTGAACCCGCGTGCCAGTAGTGCTGTTTCGAGGCTGCTCCGGAACATCTTTCTGCTTCCCCGCAAGAAGAGATGACTTGCCGCTGGCGTGTTGCGTCGACCCGCTGCCAATCAGCCCCCACAGGCCGCAGGGTACGCCAGCTACGCCCGTGCTACATCATCGCACCGCGGCAGGCGGATTGCCTGCCATCACGATCTAGCCACTATCGTCCAGGGTGCACCACACTCGCCCGCAGCAACGTAGCCCGGGTAAGCGCGGCGCACCCGGGAAGAGCGGTCCGGGCATCCTTATCCGCGCCAACCGCCCCGGGTGCGCTGCGCTTACCCGGGCTACGGCCAGCCATTGATCTGGCGATGCTTGCCGCGGCTTTCTGCTGATGTTGCTGGCCTTGATATTGGTCAGTACCGGCGGCGACGGATGGGCGGATACTCGCTGCGTGGACACTTCCAGGACCCGCGTGCAGCTGTTCAATGCGCCACACCGGCTGCTGTTCTTCATTGGTGTCTGCAATCTCGGCCTGGCGATGGCTTGGTGGGCGCTCTGGCTGGCCGGCTTGCAGCTGGGCAGCCCCCTGCCCGTACCCGCCGTGCCGCCTGCCTGGCTGCATGGGCTGTGGATGCAGTACCTGGTGCTGCCCAGTTTCATCTTCGGCTTCCTGTTGACCGTGTTCCCGCGCTGGATGGGATTGCCTGCACTGCCGCGGTGGCAATACGCAGGCGTTGGTAGCGGACTGTTCGGCGCGCAGATCGCGCTGCTGACCGCCAGCAGCGGTTGGCAACCCGGGATGTGGTTGGCCCTGTTGCTGGCGGCGCTGGGATGGGCATTCGGGCTGGTCGTACTCGGCCGCCTGCTGTTGCAGGAGAAAGGCCGCACCTGGCATGCGTGGTCATGCTGGTCCGGCTTGCTGATGGGCTGGATCGGCCTGCTCGGTTTCGCCGCCGCTGCCACAGGCGCTGATATCCGCTGGCAGGCACTGAGCGTGTCGCTTGGCACCTTCGGGCTGTTGCTGCCGATCTACGCAAGCGTCGCCCACCGCATGTTTCCGTTCTTCGCCGGCAACGTGGTGCCGGGCTACCAGGCATGGCGGCCACCACAATGGTTGGCGATCCTGTGGGGACTGTGCCTGCTGCATCTGCTCGGGGAACACCTGCAGCAGCCACAGGTCATGCTGCTTGCCGATGCCGGCTTGCTGCTGTTGTCGCTGTACTCGCTATGGCGCTGGTGGCCACGCGGCCCCAAGCCGGCCCTGCTTAGCGTGTTGTTCTACGGGCTGGCATGGTGGCCACTGGCGATGCTGCTGTATCTGCTGCAGGACATAGCCGCGCTTGCCGGCCATACCGGCTGGCTGGAACGCGCACCGCTGCACGCCTTGGCGATTGGCTTGTTCGGCAGCCTGCTGGTGGCGATGGTCACCCGCGTTACCCAAGGCCATTCCGGGCGTGCACTGGTGATGCCGGTGGTCGCATGGGTCGCCCTGCTCGGCCTGCAACTGGTTGCAGTGCTGCGCATCCTGGCGGCGCTACTGGATGATCCCTGGCATTGGCATGCCGTCGCCGCCGCAGGCTGGCTGCTGGCGCTTGCGCCGTGGTTGCTGCGGTTGGGATGGATCTACTGGCGCCCGCGTGCGGATGGCAAAGCGGACTAAGCAACTGCATCCAACAAGCCGCACAGATCGCGCGGCACCGCGCTCAGACCTGCACGCGGCCGTCGGCCAGGTGCACCACCTGCTGGCCGAACATGTCCACGTCCTCCGGATCATGGCTGATCAGCAGCAGCGGGATGCCGGTCTGGTCCAGCACCGTTTCGAGTTCCTGGCGCAGATGCGCACGCAGGGCGTGGTCGAGTGCGGCGAACGGCTCATCCAGCAGCAGCGCCTGCGGCTTGGTCACCAGCGCCCGTGCCAAGGCGGTGCGCTGACGTTGGCCGCCGGAGATCTGCGACGGCAGCAGGTCACCGAGGTGATCGATGCGGAACGCCTGCAACCATTGCTCCACCGCATCGACGCGGCGGACGCGCGACGGATTCAACAAACCCTGCTGCAGGCCGAAACCCACGTTCTGCCGCACCGTCAGGTGCGGGAACAAGGCGTAGTCCTGGAACACATAGCCGATGCGGCGCCGTTGTGGTGACAGATTGATGCCGGCAGCCGCATCGAACAGCGCTTGCCCGTGCATGCGGATCACGCCGGCGTCCGGCCGCAGCAATCCGGCCACTGCCTTCAAGGTCAAGCTTTTGCCCGCACCAGACGGGCCGAACAACACAACGTTGGGCTGTGTGCAACGCAAGGCCGCCTGCAGCTGGAACTGCTGTCCAGCCGCACTCAGTTGGCGCTGAACATCGAGCTCAAGCCACATTGCGCGCCCCTTCCTGCCGCCGCCCGACCAATCGCGCGGCAAGCAGCAGCACGCTGATGCAGACCAGCGAGGACAGCAGCACCAAGGCGTTGGCGCGACCGTCATTGCCGGCCTGCACCGCCTCGTAGATGGCGATGGACAAGGTCTGGGTGCGGCCGGGAATGCTGCCGGCGACCATGATGGTGGCGCCGAACTCACCCATCGCACGGGCGAACGCCAGCAGCAGGCCGGCAAGAATGCCGCGCCATGCCAGCGGCAAGGTCACCCGGAAGAACAGCGCCAGCTCGGACACGCCCAAGGTACGCGCGGCCTGCTCCAGCTGCCCATCCACATCCTCGAAGGCCGCACGCGCCGGCTTGAACACCAACGGAAACGACGCGACTGCGGCAGCAATCACCGCCGCCTGCCAGGTAAACACCAAATTGATGCCGAAGCTGTTTTCCAGCCATGCACCAAGCGGGCCCTTGCTACCGATCAGCACCAGCAGGTAATAGCCCAGCACCGTCGGCGGCAACACCATCGGCAGGGTGAATACCGTGTCCAGCAACTCACGGCCGGGAAAGCGCCGCCGCGCCAACAAGGCACCAAATCCAACACCGAGCACGAGGTTGATCGCGGTCGCCCAGCCGGCCACCTTCAGCGACAACCACAGCGCGCTCCAGTCCAGATCCACCATCAAGGGCTGCCGAAGCCGTGCCTGTGCAGGATGGCCTGGCCCTGCGCCGAGCGCACGAAGGCGATGAAGCGCTTGGCTTCGGCGGCGTTGCGGCTGGTCTTCACCATTGCCAGCGGATAGCTGATGCCGCCTGCAACCGGCACCTGGAAGGCGCGCTGCACGCGCTCGCTCATCGCCTGCGCGTCGGTGGCGTAGACGAAGCCGGCATCCACTTCACCACGCGCCACATAGTCCAGTGACTGACGCACGTTCTGGGTGCTGATCATCTTGGCCTGCACTGCCGGCCACACACCGGCCTGCTGCAGCGCGCCGCGTGCGTAGCGGCCGACCGGCACGCTGTCGGGGTTGCCGATGGCAACGCGCTTCACATCGGCCCTCGCCAGTGCCGCCAACGTGGTCGGCTTGTTGCTGGCCTGCGGCGGCACTACCACCCACAGGCTGTTCTGCGCGAACACGTGCTCGGTCGTTGGATCAATCAGGCCTTCGGTGTTGGCCTGCGCCATCGTGGCCTGGTCGGCCGAGGCCAGCACATCGACCGGCGCGCCGCGTGCGATCTGCTGCAGCAAGGTGCCAGAGGCGGCAAAATTCAGGTCGACCTTCGTGCCCGGATTGGCCTTCTCGTACGCGCTGGATATCTCGCGGAAACTCTCGGTCAGGCTGGAAGCCGCCGAGACCGTCAGGTCAGCCGCGCCTGCCGGCAGTGTGGCGGCCAGCAACAACAACGCCCACAGCTTGTTCATGCATGCATCCTCGGTTGGGCGTCACTCGCTTGCGTCATCGGTGGCCGCCATCAGCGCCAGGCGCTCCGGTTGCAGCAGGATGATCTCGCGCTGCTTCACCGCGATGACTTCTTCGTCGCTCAAGCGCCGCAGCACCCGGCTGGCGGTTTCCGGGGCCATGCGCAGGTAGTTGGCGATCTCGGTGCGGGTCATGGTCAGGTTGAAGCGGTGAGCCGAGAAGCCACGCCGCGCGTAGCGGTTGGAGATATCCAGCAGGAATGCGGCCATGCGCTCCTCGGTGCGGTAGTTAGCCGCCAGCAAGGCGGCCTTGCCGATCTCGGCGCTGAGCAGGCTGAACAGCTTGGCCTGCAAGCCGGGCATGCGACTGGCCAACATGCTGATGCGCGGAAACGAGATGCGGCACAGATGCACGGTATCCAGCGCCACCGCATTGCAGGGATAGCGCGAACCGTGGATGGCATTCAGACCGATCACTTCGCCCGGCAGCGAGAAACCCAGCACCTGTTCATTGCCCAGGCTGTCGTCGACAAAGGTCTTGACCATGCCCGCACGCACCGCAGCGATTGCATCGAAGGGTTCGCCCGCGCGGAAGATGTAGTCACCGGCGTGGTACGGCCCGACGTGGTCGACCATCACGTGCAGCTCGTTCAGTGCGGTCTTGTCATAGCCCTGCGAGCTGCAGGCATCGGAGAACGCACAGGTCGTGCAGAAATGCAGCGCGTCACCGTCGCCGGCAGCGGCTGGATTCGGCGTCGCGGTGCCCAGGGGGCCGCGCGGTGGGGGTGTAGGTGACGTCATTCCGTTTTCAAGCAACAGCGGCCAAGGGGCGGAAGCACGCTGCGATCATACGCCACAGCAGCTCACCTTCGTTCTGGATCAGCAGCATATCGCCGTCACGGCGCACCCAGCCGCGGTCGATGAACATGCCGACACGCGCCCATGCGTGCTCGAAACAGGCGTCGAATGGCTGCGCGTTGCGCCATTCGAAGGCGCGCATGTCCAGCGCGTGATCGCAGGCCAGGCTCTGCACCACCTCATCGGTCATACGTTCATGCTCGGAAAGAATAAGTCCGGAGGATATGCCAGGCTGGCCAACCACCAGGCAGGCGCGCCAATGGCTAGGCTCCGGCTCGATGCGGCAGATGACATCGCCGATCTGGCTGCAGGCGCCCACACCGATGCCGAGCAGGTCATGGCGCTCGCGCCGCGGTACCCCGAGCAGGTCGCAATGGCGCTGGCCGTCACCGTTGCGCAGCGGCATGGGCAGGTCCGGCCGCTGGTAGTGGTCGCCGCCCAACGGTAGATAGCCGGCCGCCCGCAGCAGCCGCCACGCCTGCAGCCAGTCCGCCGGCAACGGGTATTCGGGCAGCAAGGCAGGCGATGGCAGGATGATGCGTTCGGGCGCCAGTTCCAGCACACGCTGCAGCCGCTGCAGGAACGACACATCGGCGTAGCAGGGCACGCGCAGCTGGTAGTAACACGCGGTGAACGCGGCCTGCTGGGCTTGCGCCAGCATCGCCGGGCCATCGATGCCGGCATGGTCGATCACCGTCATCCGGGTACAGCCGACCTCTCGCAATGCAGCCGGTGCGACATCGCTGGCCGCATCCAGCCGCACCTCGACCTGCGGTCGGGCGATGGTGCACAGCTGCTCCGGCACCGCGTCCAACAGGCGGCCCAGCAGGGCGGGTGGCAGGTGCTCGACAATACCCGGCTGCAACACCATGGCCGCCACTTCACGGTCACTGGCCAGCATGTTGGCATGCAGGCGCAGGCATACCAACAAGGCATCCAGCACGTTCTCTGCGCGTTCCAGCTCATGTGGGGGTGCGCAGAAACCCAGGGTCAACGCACGTGGAATCAGATGCTCGTTGCTGGCCTGCATGGCCGCACGCCAACCCGCCTCGGCAAAGCCCGGGCTCAGCTCCGCCGGCGCCGGGAACAATACGTGCGCGGGTTGCTGCAGCAATGCAACATGCAATGTGGCGTCATCCATCCCGGCGGTCTCTACTGACATGCAAGCATCCTCGCGCAGCGACCGCCGGGTTTCACTGATCTGGATCAAGCCCGCCGCTGTTTCTCCGCTGCGGCGGCATCGATGGCTTCGGGCAGGTCGGTCTCGCGATCGAGCTGCGGGAAGTTGCGACGCTCCATCCGGCGGATGGCGAAATGCATCCAGGTCAAGGAAATGCTGACCAGCACGAACAGCAGCATGAAGCAGCTGCTCCAGATGCCGAGCGCATCATTCAGGGCGCCAAACACGATGGGCAGGATGAAACCACCGAGCCCCCCGATCATGCCGACCACGCCGCCCACCGAACCCACGTGCTGGGGGTAGTAGACCGGGATGTGCTTGTAGACCGCGGCCTTGCCCAGCGACATGAAGAAGCCGAGCACGAATACCAGCACGGTGAACAGGGTCACGCTGATCGCCAGGTGGAAGCTGATCTCGCCGTGTATGCCCTGCACGATATAACGCGTATCCGGATAGGCCAGGATGAAGGTACAGATCGACGACACCCCCAGCGTCCAGTACATCACCCGCCGCGCACCGATGCGGTCGGACAGCCAGCCGCCCACCACCCGGAACAGGCTGGCCGGTATCGAGTAACAGGCGGCCAGCACGCCAGCCGTGCCGACGTCCATGCCGTAGGCGCCGACCAGATAATGCGGCAGCCACAACGCCAGCGCGACGAAGCCGCCGAACACGAAGAAGTAGTACAGCGAGAAGCGCCATACCTGCAGGTTCTTCAGTGGTGCCATCTGCTCGGCGAAGGACATCGGCTTGACGCCGCTGCGGCGACGGTCCTCCAGCGAGGGATCTTCCTTGCTGAACAGATAGAAGATGATGGCGGTGACGGCCAACCCGACCGCCCACAGCTTGGCCACCATCATCCAGCCCGAGGCCACCATCACCAGCGGTGCCAGCAGCTTGGTTACCGCCGAGCCGATATTGCCGGCACCGAAGATGCCCAGCGCGGTGCCCTGCTTCTCGGCCGGGAACCACTTGGACACATAGGTGACGCCGACCGAGAAGTTGCCACCGGCGATGCCGACGAACAAGGCCGCCAGCAGGAACTGCGGGTAGGTCTGCGCATAGGTCAGCAGCCAGGTCGCCACCGCGCCGCACAGCATCACCAGGGTCATCACCTTGCGCCCGCCGAACTGGTCGGACCAGATGCCGAGGAAGACGCGGATCACCGAGCCGGTCAGTACCGGGGTGGCGATCAGCAGACCAAACTGGGTGTCGTTCAAGCCCAGCTGCTCGCTGATCTGGATGCCGATGATGGCGAAGATCATCCACACCGCGAAACACACGGTGAAGGCGAAGGTACTCAGCCACAGCGCACGTTGTTGTTCGCCGCTGCTGATGTTCTGCAAATTCTGGCTCATTGCCGCTCCTGGGGATTACGTCTTACTCAGCCTGTGCTTCGATGTCTTCCAGCCCACGCACCGGGTAGCGCTCGCGCAGTTCCAGCAGGAACTGCTGCACGTCGCGCTGGCGCACCTGTAGCTCCAGGTAGTCGCTGATCTGCGGCTGCACCTGCTCGAAACTGAGCGCCGTACCGGCTTCCAACGCATCGATGCTGACCACGTGGTAGCCCCAGCGCGATTCCACCGGGAAACCTGCCAGGCCCTGCCGCAGGCGGAATACCTGGCGGTCAAACTCGGGCGTGGTCTGGCCGCGTTGCAGCCAACCCAGCTCGCCGCCTTCGCTGCTGGACGGGCATTGCGAGTGGCGCGCGGCCAGATCGGCGAACAGGTGTGGCTGCTCCAGCAGTTCGCCGATCAGCTTCTCGGCCTGGGTGCGTGCCTTCAGCCGGCCGGCGATATCGTCAGCCGGCGCCGCCAGCAGGATGTGGCGTACACGGATGCGGTCCGGTGAGCGGAAGCGCTCGGGATTCTGCGCAAAGTAACGCTGGCAGTCATCCTCGCTGGGCACCCGGTCTTCCAGCGTCTGTTCGATCAGCAATTGGATGCGTGCTTCCTCGCTGGTCTCCTGGCCAACGCCGGGGGCATCGGCCAGGCCAAGCCGCTCGGCTTCCAGCCGCAGCAGCTCGCGTACCACCAGCGCACGCGCCGCATCGGCACGCGACTGCTCCGGGCGCATCGCCCGGTGGTATTGCATCTCGCGGGCGATATCGGCCTCGCTGATCGGTGTGTCCTGCACGTACAGGCTGCACGGTGCCGGTTGGCCAAGGCTGCGCGGGCCGTCATCGGCGTCGTGATGGTGGCCGGCCTCGGCCGGCACCGGTGTCTGCGAGTCGATGACGGTGATGGGGAGAATGCGTGGCAGGCTGCCCATGGCTTACTCCCGCGGACCGTAGCGCAGCGTGGCCTGGCGACGACGCACCACCTGATACGGGCGCCACAGGTAGCTGATCGGCACACTCCACACATGCACCAGGCGGGTGAACGGGGCGATCAACACCAGCGTCAGGCCGAGGAAGATGTGCGCCTTGTAAACCCAATGCACGCCTTCGACATAATCGGCCGCGCCGGCACGGAAGGTGACGATGTGCTGTGCCCACTCGGCCAGCATCACCATCACCCCGCCATCGAGATGGCCGGCGGAGACCTTGATGCTGTACAGGCCAAGACAGAGCTGGGCGAACAGCAGCACCAGCACCAGCGTGTCACCGAAGCTGCCGATTGCGCGCACCCGCGCATTGGTCAGCCGGCGCACCAGCAGGATGGTGATGCCGACGAAGCACAGCGCGCCGAAGAAGCCACCCACCACCATCGCCAGCAACTGCTTCTGCGAAGATGTGATGAAGGGCTCGTACAGCGCGTGCGGGGTCAGCAGGCCGACGAAGTGGCCGCCGAGGATGGCGATGATCCCGATGTGGAAGCAGTTGCTGCCGAAGCGCATGCCGCGGTCGGACAGCAACTGGGTGGAGCCGGTACGCCAGCTGTACATGGCCTTGTCATAGCGCGCCCAGCTGCCGATCAACAGCACCGCCACCGCGATGTAGGGATAGAACTGGAAGGCGAACTGATTGAGGTAATTCATGGCTGGATCTCCCGCGGCTGCGCGCGTGCCGGTGAACGATGGGGTGGATCACAATCCTGCGAAGGTGCATCGGCGCCAAAGCGCACCGCTTCCTCTTCCCACAGGCGGTCCATGGCTTCGACGGTGTCGTCGCGCACTTCTTCGCTGGCCCGCTGGCGCAGCACGGCCAGGTTGACCTTGCCCTCGCCCGCCTCGACCAGGATCTCCAGCAGCACCGCATGCGGCAGCTGCCGCTCGGCCGCGCGTGCGGCGAGCATGCCGGCGATGTGGCCGATGTGGTGCAACCAGTCCTTGGCTTCGGCCTGCGGCCGGTGCGCAAGGTATTCCAGCAGTAGCGGCAGATAGTCCGGCAGTTCGCGCGCATCCAGCTCGAATCCGTTCTTGCGATAGGCATCGATCAGGTCAACCATGGCCTGGCCGCGATCACGCGACTCGCCATGGATGTGTTCGAACACCAGCAGGCTCATCGAGCGGCCACGGTCGAACGTGGCCAGCCAGCGGTCCTGCGCGTCCAGCGGGTCGGTGGCGAGCAGGTCACGGACGAAGGCCTGCAACTGCCTGCGACGGGCCGGCGACAGTGCCGGATCGTCGCAGGCCTCGAGCAGCTCCTCGCCATGCTGCCAGAGCTCGTCACGCGGATAGTCCAGCAATACACCAATCAGCTTGAGCACACTCATTTCACCACCTCATGCCGGTGCTGGCGGTTGGGATGTACCGCGAAGGTGGTGCTCTTGCGCTGGGTGAACAGGTCAGCCGGGCTGTCGCCGTTGCAGCCATTGCCGAAGGTGAAACCGCAGCCGCCACGTTCGCCGAAGGCGTCGTTGGCGTACTCACGATGGGCGCTCGGAATGACGAAACGGTCCTCGTAGTTGGCGATGGCCAGGTAGCGGTACATCTCTTCCACCTGCGCCGGGGTCAGCCCCACCTGTTCGAGCACGCGCATGTCTTCCACGCCATCCACGTTCTTGGCGCGGCGCCAGGCGCGCATCGCCATCAGCCGCTCCAGGGCACGGATCACCGGCGCTTCGTCACCGGCGGTCAGCAGGTTGGCGAGGTAACGCACCGGGATGCGCAACGAAGCGATATCCGGCAGCTCGCCGCTCATGCCGACATGGCCACGCTCGGCCGCCGACTGGATCGGCGACAACGGCGGCACGTACCAGACCATCGGCAAGGTGCGGTATTCCGGGTGCAGCGGCAGCGCCAGCTTCCAGTCGATGGCCAGCTTGTAGACCGGCGACTGCTTGGCCGATTCCAGCCAGCTGTCGGGTATGCCTTCGGCACGCGCAGCGGCGATCACCGCCGGGTCGAACGGGTCCAGGAAGATGTCCAGGTGCGACTGGTACAGGTCCTTCTCCGCTGCTACCGATGCGGCCTCGGCGATACGATCCGCGTCGTACAGCATCACCCCCAGGTAGCGGATGCGGCCCACGCAGGTTTCCGAGCACACGGTGGGCTCGCCCATCTCGATGCGCGGGTAGCAGAAGATGCACTTCTCGGACTTGCCGCTCTTCCAGTTGTAATAGATCTTCTTGTACGGGCAGGCCGACACACACATGCGCCAACCGCGGCACTTGTCCTGGTCGATCAGCACGATGCCGTCTTCCTCGCGCTTGTAGATCGCGCCGGACGGGCACGCCGAGACGCAGGCCGGGTTGAGGCAGTGCTCGCACAGGCGTGGCAGATACATCATGAAGGTCTTTTCGAAGGCGCCGTAGATCTCCTTCTGCACCTTGTCGAAGTTGTAGTCACGCGAACGCTTGGAGAACTCCGAACCAAGGATTTCCTCCCAGTTCGGGCCCCACTCGATCTTCTCCATGCGCTGGCCGGTCAGCAGCGAGCGCGGCCGTGCGGTCGGCTGATGCTTCAGCTCGGGCGCGTCGTGCAGGTGCTGGTAATCGAAGTCGAACGGCTCGTAGTAGTCGTCGATCTGCGGCAGGTCGGGGTTGGAGAAGATCTTGGCCAGCATGCGCCAGCGGCCACCGGCGCGCGGCACCAGCTTGCCGCTGCCGTTGCGCACCCAACCGCCGTTCCACTTTTCCTGATTTTCCCATTCCTTGGGATAACCGATGCCGGGCTTGGTCTCGACGTTGTTGAACCAGGCGTACTCCACGCCTTCGCGCGAGGTCCACACGTTCTTGCAGGTGATCGAGCAGGTGTGGCAGCCGATGCACTTGTCCAGGTTCAAGACCATCGCAATCTGGGCACGTACTTTCATCACACCACCTCCCGTGCGGCGCCGGTTGCACTCGAATTCGCGTCCTCACCATCCAGCCAATCGATCTTGTCCATCTTGCGCACGATCACGAACTCATCGCGGTTGGTACCGCAGGTACCGTAGTAGTTGAAGCCCCAGGCCAGCTGCGCGTAGCCGCCGATCATGTGGGTGGGCTTGAGCACGATGCGGGTCACCGAGTTGTGGATGCCGCCACGGGTGCCGGAGATCTCCGAACCCGGCACGTTGATGATGCGTTCCTGGGCGTGGTACATCATCGCCATGCCCGGCATCACCCGCTGGCTGACCACCGCACGTGCAGCAATCGCACCGTTGACGTTGAACAGCTCGATCCAGTCGTTGTCCTCGATGCCGGCGTTGCGTGCGTCGTCCTCGCTCAACCAGACGATGGGGCCGCCACGCGACAGCGTCTGCATGATCAGGTTGTCGCTGTAGGTGCTGTGGATGCCCCACTTCTGGTGCGGGGTGATCCAGTTCAGCACGATCTCCTTGTTGCCGTTCTGGCGCTTGTTGAGCAGCGGCTCCACCGTGCGCGTATTGACCGGCGGCCGGTAGCTCATGAAGGCCTCACCGAAGTCGATCATCCACTCGTGGTCCTGGTAGAACTGCTGGCGGCCGGTCACCGTGCGCCATGGAATCAGTTCGTGCACATTGGTGTAGCCGGCGTTGTAGCTGACGTTGTCGTCTTCCAGCCCGGACCAGATCGGCGAGGAAATGATCTTGCGCGGCTGCGCCTGGATGTCACGGAAGCGGATCGCCTCGTGTTCCTTGCCCACCGCCAGATGGGTGTGCTCGCGGCCGGTGAAGGTGCCCAGCGATTCCCAGGCCTTGACCGCGACATGGCCATTGGTTTCCGGTGCCAGGTGCAGGATCACTTCGCAGGCATCGATGGCGGTATCGATCGCCGGCCGGCCCTGGCTGATGCCTTCGTCCAGCACGGTGTGGTTGAGCTTGCCGAGGAATTCCACCTCGTGCCTGGTATCCCAGCTCATGCCCTTGCCACCATTGCCGAGCTTGTCCAGCAGCGGGCCCAGCGAGGTGAACTTGCGATAGAGGTTGGGGTAGTCACGCTCGACTACCGCCATGCTCGGCATGGTCTTGCCGGGAATGGCCTCGCACTGGCCCTTCTTCCAGTCGGCGACGCCGAACGGCATGCCCAGTTCATTGGGCGTGTCGTGCAGGGTCGGCACCAGCACCAGATCCTTCTCGACACCGAGCACGCCCGGCGCCATGTCGCTGAGCGTACGCGCGACGCCCTTGAAGATTTCCCAGTCGCTGCGCGATTCCCAGGCCGGGTCCACCGCCTTGGACAGCGGGTGGATGAAGGGATGCATGTCCGAGGTGTTGAGGTCGTCCTTCTCGTACCAGGTGGCGGTCGGCAGCACGATGTCCGAGTACAGCGCGGTGGTGCACATGCGGAAGTCCAGCGTCACCAGCAGGTCGAGCTTGCCTTCCGGCGCTTCGTCACGCCACTTCACGTCCTCGGGCTTGAGCGCCCCCATCTCGCCCAGGTCCTTGCCCTGCAGGCCGTGACGCGTGCCAAGCAGATGCCGCAGCATGTACTCGTGGCCCTTGCCGGAGGAACCGAGCAGGTTGGAGCGCCAGATGAACATCATGCGTGGGTGGTTCTGCGCGGCATCCGGATCGGCGAAGGCGAAGTCCAGCGAACCGTCCTTGAACTTGGACAGCGCGTAGTCGGCCGGTGCGATGCCGGCCTGTTCGGCCTCGCGCACCAGCTGCAGCGGATTACGGTCCAGCTGCGGCGCACTCGGCAGCCAGCCCATGCGCACTGCGCGCAGGTTGAGGTCGGCCAGGCTGCCGCTGTACTTGGAGGCATCGGCCAGCGGCGACAGCAGTTCGTCCACCTGCAGCTTCTCGTAACGCCACTGCCCGGTATTGAAGTAGAAGAACGAGGTGCCGTTCATCTGCCGCGGCGGGCGGCTCCAGTCCAGGCCGAAGGCCAGCGGCTGCCAACCGGTCTGCGGACGCAGCTTTTCCTGGCCCACGTAGTGCGCCCAACCACCACCGGTCTGGCCCACGCAGCCACACATGACCAGCATGTTGATCAGGCCGCGGTAGTTCATGTCGTTGTGGAACCAGTGGTTCATGCCGGCGCCGACGATGATCATGCTGCGCCCATGGGTCTTGTCGGCGGTGCGGGCGAACTCACGGGCAATCTCGATCACCTCGGCGCGTGACACGCCGGTGATGCGTTCCTGCCAGGCCGGCGTACCCGGCACGTTGTCATCGAAGCTCTTGGCGACATTGCCGCCACCGAAGCCGCGATCAACGCCGTACTGCGCCAGCAGCAGGTCATAGACCGTGGCGACCAATGCTTCGCCGCCATCGGCCAACTGCAGGCGGCGCAGCGGGATGTTGCGCTCCAGTACGTCCTCGGCCGGTGCGGCGGTCCAGCCATCGCTCTCGATGCCGCCGAAGTACGGGAAGCTCACCGCCTCGATGCCGTCGTGGATATCGGCCAGGCTCAGGCGCAGACGCGTGTCATGGCCATCGCTGGCCTTTTCCTCGATGTTCCACTTTCCCTTCTCGCCCCAACGGAAGCCGACCGAGCCGTTCGGCACAGTGATATCACCGCTGTTCTCGTCGAACGCCAGCGTCTTCCATTCCGGATTGTTGCTCTCGCCCAGCCCGCCCAGCTCACTGGCGCGCAGGAAGTGACCCGGCACCAGCCGGCCATCGGCGCGGCGCTCGATGCGCACCAGCATCGGCATGTCCGAGTACTGGCGGCAGTAGTCCTGGAAGTACTGCGAAGGCGTGTCGACGTGGAACTCGCGCAGGATCACGTGGCCGAAGGCGAACGCCAGCGCCGCGTCGGTGCCCTGCTTGGGATGCAGCCAATGGTCGGTGAGCTTGGCCAGCTCCGAGTAGTCGGGGCAGATCGCCACCGTCTTGGTGCCGTTGTAGCGCGCCTCGGTGAAGAAGTGCGCATCCGGCGTACGCGTCTGCGGCACGTTCGAGCCCCAGGCGATGATGTAGCGGCTGTTGTACCAGTCGGCCGATTCCGGCACGTCGGTCTGCTCGCCCCACACCTGCGGCGAGGCCGGCGGCAGATCGCAATACCAGTCGTAGAAGGAAAGACAGGCACCACCGAGCAGCGACAGATAGCGCGCACCCGCCGCATAGGACACCATCGACATCGCCGGGATCGGCGAGAAGCCGACAATGCGATCCGGGCCGTATTCCTTGGTGGTGTAGAGGTTGGAGGCGGCGATGATCTCGTTGGCCTCGTCCCAGTTCAGCCGCACGAAGCCGCCCATGCCGCGGCGACGCTTGTACTCACGCGACTTGGCCGGGTCCTGCACGATGCTGGCCCAGGCCTCGACCGGTGACAGGGTCTTGCGGGCCTGCCGCCACATGCGCAGCAGCGTGCCACGGATCAGCGGGTACTTCAGCCGGTTGGCGCTGTACAGGTACCAGGAGTAGCTGGCACCACGCGGGCAGCCACGCGGTTCGTGATTGGGCAGGTCCGGGCGGGTGCGCGGGTAGTCGGTCTGCTGGGTTTCCCAGGTGACCAGGCCGTTCTTGACGTAGATCTTCCAGCTGCAGGAGCCCGTGCAGTTCACGCCGTGGGTGGAACGTACGATCTTGTCGTACTGCCAGCGGGCGCGATAACTGTTTTCCCAGTCCCGTCCTTCGCTCTTGCTGAACCCATGGCCGTCGGCGAAGGGTTGTGGATCCCGCTTGAAGAACTGCAAGCGATCAAGGAAATAGCTCATGGTGAATCTCCGTTCGCAAACTGCTGCATCGTGGCTGTGTGTTGCATCTGGCTGCGGTGCATTGCTTTCTCAGCAGGGGGTTTCAGCCCCGCGCCGGTAGTACCACCACCAGGTAACCGCCAGGCAGGTGATGTAGAACGCAATGAAGCCGTACAGCGCCATGTCCGGGCTGCCAGTCAAGGTGATGGAAGAGCCATAACTCTTGGGGATGAAGAAGCCGCCGTAGGCACCGATGGCACCTGAGAAGCCGACGACCGCGGCCGACTCGATGCTGGCCTGGTGCGCGGCGGCCTTCTTGCCTTCGGCGCCTTCATTGGCCGACAGGCGCTCGTGCAGCGTGCGGAAGATCACCGGAATCATCCGGAAGGTGGTGCCGTTGCCGATGCCGCTGAGCACGAACAAGGCCATGAACGAGAGCAGGAAACCGTAGAAGTTGCCGCCCTGGCCATTGCTGGGCAGGAAGTGCAGCACGCCGAACACCGCCGCGATCATCAGCGCGAACACCCAGAAGGTCAGGCGTGCGCCGCCCCAGCGGTCAGCCATGCTGCCGCCGACCGAGCGCATCAGCGCACCCAGCAGCGGGCCGATGAAGGCATAGGCCAGTGGATTCACATCCGGGAACTGGCTCTTGACCAGCATCGGGAAACCAGCAGAAAAGCCGATATAGGAACCGAAGGTGCCGATGTACAACCAGCACATCAGCCAGTTGTGCTTGCGGCGGAAGATCACCGCCTGCTCGGAGAACGACGAGCGCGCACTGGTCAGATCATTCATGCCGAACCAGGCGGCCAGCGCGAAGAAGGCGATGAACGGCACCCAGATGAAGCCGGCGTTCTGCACGAACAAAGGCGCTCCGCCGTCGACTACTGCCTGAGGGGCACCGCCCATCGCACCAAACACACCAACGCTGATCACCAGCGGTACCACTGCCTGCGAGACCGATACGCCGACATTGCCCAGGCCTGCATTCAAACCCAGCGCCATGCCCTGGCGCTGCTTGGGATAGAAGAAGGAGATGTTGGACATCGACGACGAAAAATTCGCGCCGCCGAAACCACACAGGATGGCGATCAACACGAATACCCAGTACGGCGTGGCCGGGTTCTGCACCGCGAAGCCCAGCCACAAGGTCGGCAGCAGCAGTGATGCGGTCGACAACGCGGTCCAGCGGCGACCGCCGAAGATCGGGATGACGAAGGAGTAGAAAATGCGCAGCGTGGCGCCGGACAGACTGGGCAGGGCCACCAGCCAGAACAGCTGGTCAGTGGTGAAGGCGAAACCGATCTTGGGCAGGCTGATGGTGACCGCCGAGAACAGTACCCACACCGAGAACGCCAGCAACAGCGCCGGAATCGATATCACCAGGTTGCGGGTGGCGACCTTCTTGCCGGTGCGTTCCCAATAATCGGGATCCTCGGGCTTCCAATCGCTGATGACGCGACCGGGACCGGCACTGCTCTGCTTTACGACATCGCGACTGGCACTCATGCATCGCTCCAAGGCTGTTTTATACGGCGCTGGCTTGCTGTGCGGTTGCTTGCCCAGTCGCCACGGCGTCATTAAGCCCGGCGCCCCCTGGGGCAGTCTTGATCTTGATCAATCCAATGGCGCTCTCGTGCCACCTACCTGACAAATATCAACCGATGCTTACGGCGTCGGCGTGATTACGACGTTGAACGCCACGTTGACGCACGCTGTCACGTACATCCACATCGAACTGAAGCTGCAGCGGCAGTGCCTGCGTCGGCAGCGCGAAGCTCAGGCCGTCACGGCAAGGCAAACGTGCCTGCAGCGCCAGCACGTCTTCGCGCGGCAGCTTGATCACCAACGTGGTTGCATCACCATCCAGCAGCGCCTCCGCCGTGTCGTGCAGCTGCAGGCGCTGCGACACGGCTCCGGGCGTGCCCAGCCAGGTCTGGTTCTCCAGTACCTCGCCAGCGAGCAGGCGTGCCAGCTCGCTTTCATCAATGCGCAGCCGTAGCGACTGCGACTGGATCTGGACTTTCATGACGCAACTTCCTCCCATTGGCGGGGGGTATTGCAATTCACAAGGCGGGCACCGGCACCGGCTGGCAGCGGCAGCTCCAGGCCGCCGAGACGGCGTTGGAACATGCGTAGCGAGCGTGGCCCGTCTGTACCCGTGACCATTTCAAACAGCAGACTGCGGCAAGCGCCGTCGATGTTCAAGTACATTGGCACCGGTTCGCCTGAATACGTCACACAAGGCGCTGTTCCATCACACAGCTGTCGCAGCAGTGACACATCCAGCAAGGGCATATCCACCGGCACTACCCATGCCGGTCCGTCGGCCAGCGTCTCCACTACGCTGTAGAGGCCGCCCAGCGGGCCGCAGCGCGGCACCGCATCGGGGACCGAATCGAAGCCCGGATAGTCACCACTCACCTTCACGGGCTGGGCACCAAGCGCACTGAGCAGCGCACAACTGTGTTCAAGCAAGGTCCGTCCACGCCACCGCAGCAGCGCCTTGTCCTGGCCCATGCGACTGGAAAGCCCGCCGGCCAGCACGATGCCGGCGACCGGCGCTGGTTCAATGCGAGTGGTCGTGGACATGCCCATCGATATGCGCGTGCTCGGTATCGGGCTGGCACAGGCTGCAGCCTTCGCTCCATTCACTGTCGCCGTCCTGGTAATGCTCCTGCTTCCAGATCGGCGAACGGTGCTTCACCCCTTCGATCAACTGCCGGCAGGCGCGGAACGCTTCGTCACGGTGCGGGCTGCCGGCGGCGACGACCACGGCGACATCGCCGACTGCCAGCCGGCCCTTGGCATGGGCCACATAGAGTTTTATGCGCGGGCCGAAATCGGCAGTGATCTCGGCGATCTGTCGCTGGAACTCGTTCAACACCAGCGGTTCGAACAGGTCATAGGTGATGCCCAGCACTGGCCGGCCCTGGTTCAGATCGCGCACCTTGCCGATGAAGACATCGATGCCCCCGAAGCCCGGATCGGACACAGCGGCGATGCCTTCGGCCGGATCAATCGCCGCATCGGCACGGTCCACCACTTTCCATACACTCTCGAAGCTCATTTCAGCCTCCACTCACTGGCGGCAGGATGGCAACGCGGCCGTCGCCGGGCAGCACATCGTTGTCGCGCAGAACGCGTTGTTCATCGGCAAATGCCGAGTAATCGACCAGGCCGGCACGGAACTGCGGGTAGCGCTGCTGCAGCAGCGCGCGCAGCGCCCTGCGCAGGTCGATGACCTGCCCGCCTTCGACCGGCACGCGGATTTCGCGCTGCGGGTCCAGCTCCGAAAATGCGCCAAACAGCTGCACTACCATCTCTTTCATGACATCTCCTGCGGGCTGAGCTGCACCGGCTCGCGGTGGCCCCAGCCCTGTACGCGTACCAGACTGCCAGCCGTGGCCAGATCACCCTCGCCTTCCAGCACCACCCACGCATTGGCGCGCAGCATGGTCTTGAGGCGGAATGACTCCTGCCCGGCCAGCACACTCACTCGCAACTGCCCGCTGGCATCGGCCTGCACGCGTGCGCGCGCATGGAAACGCAGGCCCGGTGGCTTGCGCACGTCGGCCTGCAGCGGCAACTGCAATACCTTCTCTTCTGCGAGACCAAGCATCTTTCGCAGCACCGGCTCGACGAAGAAGCGCAGGCCTACCGCAGCGGAGATCGGGTTGCCCGGCAGGCCAAAATACAGCGTGCCATCGGCCAGCCGCGCGAACAGCAGCGGCTTGCCCGGGCGAATGGCGACTTTGTGGAAGATGATCTCGGCGCCACGCGCGCGCAGCGCATCGGGAATGAAATCGTAGCGACCCTGCGATACCGCGCCGGTGCTCAGCACCACCCGCGCACCGGCGGCCAAGGCCGCGTCCAGCGCGGCGTCAAAGGCTGCCACGTCATCGCTGACCACGCCATTCCAGACCACATCAGCACCTGCAGCACGCAGGCGGCTGACCAGGAACGGGCGATTGCTGTCGCGGATCTGCCCGGATTGCAGTTCCGCGGTCGCATCGCTGATCAGTTCCTTGCCGGTGCTGATCACCGCAACCTGCGGTTGCTGCTGCACCTGCACGCTGGCAACGCCGAGTGCATGCAGCAAGGTCATCGCATTGACGTGCAGCAGCGCTCCCGCAGCCAGCACGGTTTCACCCTGTTCCACATCCTGGCCACGCAGTCGCACGTGCTGCCCGGGCTTCACTGTTGCCTGCAGACGCACCCGGGTGGGACGACCTTCAACGGCCTCCAACACTTCCACCTGTTCAACCGGAACCACGCTGTCCAGGCCCGACGGCATGCGCGCGCCGGTCATGATCTCCCAGGCCTGCGCGGAATCGCCGTCTGCAGCGGCGGTATCGCCTGCGGCCTGCCAACCCTGCACCTGCAGCACACTGCCCGCCACCACCGGTTGCCCGTTCGCGCACAGCGCGAAGCCATCCATCGCGGCGTTGTCGAACGGCGGCAGGTCCTGCGCGCTGTTTACCGGTGCAGCCAGTATCCGGTCGGCGGCAGCAACGATCGCGACCTGTTCACTACGCGCTGCCGGTGCGGCTGCCAGCAACTGCTGCAGCGCCTGCGCATAACTGATCATGCGTGCGAGCCCCCATCCATCATCGCCAAGGCATGGCCGAGCACGGGGGTGAGGATGTTCATGCACTGTGCGGCGGCACGCGGACTGCCCGGCAGGGCGATGACCAGCAGATCGTCCAGTTGCACGACTTCGGCGCGGCTCAGCCAGGCCATCGGCGTGTGCTGGGCACTGAGTCCGCGCAGCATCTGTGCCAGTCCGGGCACCGGGCGCCCGCCCAAAGCCTGCAAGGCCTCGGGCGTCAGATCACGCGGGCCCAGGCCGGTACCGCCAGTGCACAGGCAAAGACGCACACCATCGGCAGCCAGCGCGCGCAGACGCGCGACCAGCGGTTCGATGCCGTCCGCCAATACTTCATTGCTGACCACGTCACCGCCCAGCGCCTGCAAACCCTGGACCAATACCGGCCCGGATTCGTCGACGTAATCGCCACGGCTTGCGCGGTCGCTGAGGGTGATCACCGCACAGCGCGCGGCCCCCAGAGTCTTGGGCGGGCGTGGCCGGAAACGTTCGAGCTCGCCGGCATCCATGCCCTGCGGGTGTGTCCACACGCCGCTCTTGCCGCCTTCCTTGAACAACAGGCGGATCCCACTGATCTCCAGCGCAGGCTCGACCGGCTTGCTCAGGTCATACAAGGTCAGCAGCGCCGCGTTGACGCCGGCCAGCGCTTCCATTTCCACGCCGGTGCGCGCTTCGCTGGCACACTCGCACCAGACCCGGATCGCCTGGCGTTCTGGCACCGGCGCGCAGTACACCCGCACCAGCTCCAACGGCAGCGGATGGCACATCGGCATCAATGCCGAGGCCATCTTGGCGCCCTGCAGGCCGGCGATCTCGGCCATCACCAGCGCATCGCCCTTGGGCAGGCGACGCTCGACGATCAACGGGTAGGCAACAGGCCCTGCAATCAGCTCACCTACCGCCACCGCGCGGCGACGGGTGATGCGTTTGTCGCGTACATCGGCCATGTGGAATGCCGCACTAATCTGCCCACTCATTGCGTGTTTCATCCTCCAATCGAGGCCAGGTGCGGGGTAAGCCCGGTCTGGCCGAAATGCAGTCCATGCCCGGCTGCCTTGAGCCCAAGCTGGGTGGTGATGCGCGCCAGCAGCGCGTCCTGGTCGTCGTCGGACTGCAACAGCGGGCGCAGCGCCACGCCGAAGTCTCCGAACAGGCACAGCCGCAGATCACCACGCGCGGTGACCCGCAGGCGGTTGCAGCCTTTGCAGAAATCCTTTGAATACGGCGCGATGATGCCGATGCTGCCGCGATAGTCAGGGTGGGTGAACTCGCGCGCCGGGCCGGCATCGGCACCGCGTTTGCGCTCACTCCAACCGGCCATCAACAGTTGCTCGATGACCACGTCGGCGCGCAGATGATGGCGCTCGAAATACTCGCGGTTGTCACCGGTGCGCATCAACTCGATGAAGCGCACGCTGATCGGCCGGTCGCGCAGGAATTCCATCCATGCCGGCAGCTCGTCATCGTTCAGCCCGCGCAGCAGCACTGCGTTGAGCTTGATCGACTGCAGGCCCAGTTCCTGCGCCAGGGCGATGCCCTCCATGATTTCAGGCAGGCGGTCGTGGCCAGTGATGGCGTGGAAGCGTTCACGCTGCAGGCTGTCCATGCTCACGTTCAGCGCGGTCAGGCCGGCGCGATGCCAGCCGGGCAGGTGCCGCGGCAGCAGGCAGCCATTGGTGGTGATGGCAACCTTGCGGATGCCCGGCACCTTCGCAACCGTGGCGATGATCTGGGTCAGGTCCTTGCGCAGGCTTGGCTCGCCGCCGGTCAGGCGGATCTTGTGCATGCCCAACGCGGCAAACGCACGCACCAGCCGCTCGATCTCATCCACCGCCAGGAACTGCGGCCGGCCATCGGCCTGGTAACCGTCGGGCAGGCAATAGCTGCAACGGAAGTTGCAGGCTTCGGTCAGCGACAGGCGCAGATAGGGAAAGCTGCGACCGAAGCCGTCGGTGAGTTGGCTCATGGCTGTTTCACCTCCTGACTCCACGTTTCCACGCTCGCCCGGCATGCCGGGATGCCCTCGCCTGTATTGAATGGCTGTCAGCGTACGTGGGCTATTGCGACGATGGTATGACTTAAATCAATCCGGACTCCCGCCAGACCTTCGGCAGCTGTGGCAGCATGAGCTCTCAACGGCTTCCTCCTTGTGAACACCACCATGATGCTGAGTGATTTCGACGACCTGTTGCGTGCCGCGCTTGAGCAGACCGAGCCACAACGCCTGTTGTTCGTATTCGTCAAAGCCGAACTGCCCGAATCCCCCACCGCCGATCAGCATGCCCGCCACAACAGCGGCGAAGGCGGCACCCTGAGCCCGGTGCTGTGCGTGGACAAGGCCCCGCAGGAAGTCGCCTCGTTTGCCGCACTTGCCGCGGAGTCTGCCAACACCGGCCTGGCCTGGGACCTGGTGTTCGTTGCTTCGCTGGACGGGCGTGCCGGCGTTGCTCCTTCCAGCGATGAAGCCGCGCAGCCGCTGCGGCTGATGGTCAACGCCATCAACGACGGCCAGATCAGCCGCTTCGCCGCATTCGACCGCGACGGCGCCCCCGTGCAGTTCTACTAGGTGGCCAACTGCAGAAGAAGGAAGAACACCACCAATACGGTATTCAGGCCCCAGGCCACAGTCAGGCCGCGCGCGGCCATGCCGTAATTGGGATTGCGTGCACTGGGGGCCGCCCGCCATACCGTCGGGATGATCCAACCGGTATAGAGCAGCAGCACCGCGAACAGACCAAGCAGCAGGGGCGTCCTGCCCTGCGCCAGCGCCCACAGCGCAGCGCCCCATAACAGGTTGCTGGGAATCACCCCCTGCAGCCAGAACACCCGCCACAGACGTGAGGGCGGCAGCTTGTCGCCCGGGGCAGTCATCGAACCTACAGCAGTCATGATCGGGACTCCTGAGTTGCGCAGCACTGTACCCGAGCTTGCGCCTGTGGAGCGGGCGGGTCAAATCCGCTGACGTTCCACAGCTGGCAAGCGCGCTGTCCGGTGCCTCTCCAAGGCGATGTCGGCGCCGCCGACGTCCGCTCCGCTGCGCTCCGACAGCCGACCTACCTTTCCAGGTACCCGGCACACGGATGCCGGCTACGCCGGCTGCCCAGGCCAGCGCTGCATCTGTCGCGACGTCGCGATAGCCCCGCATCAGCGCCCCATCTACGCCATCTAGTCCGAACAGTCGCGACAGATCGCGCGGGCTGGTTCGCCTTACCCTCGCTACCCATAAGCACCGACGGGGGTCCTGGCCGCAGACCGCTGCAGCCAAGCGCAGGCAGCGCAGGAATGAAAGCGCCGACACAGGACAGCCGTGTGTCCCGCTGTGCAGGTTGCACGCAAGGATGCACAGACACTCGCCGCCCGGCAGGTGCGCCGCCCGCCCTGGCAATAGCAGGCGCGGAAGGCCGCCGGCCTGCGCGTGCAGCCGCGAAAGACGAGCTTCCGCACCAACTAATGATGGAGATGAACCCATGTATGACCAGCACGAGCTGGAACGGGTATTGGCCCTGCAACGGGAAAGCTTTCTCCTGCAGGGCGATCCCAGCCTGCAGGAACGCAGCGCGCGTACCAGCCGGCTGGCGCTGGCGCTGCTGGAGAACATAGATGCCCTCAGCGACGCCCTTTGCGCGGACTATGGCTGGCGCGCGGCGGTGGTTTCCAAGGCTTTCGAAGGACTCAGCTGGGTACAGGACATCGAACAGTCATTGCACGAGCTTGCGCAATGGATGGCCCCGCGCGAAGTACCCGGGGGCTTTGTGCAGGCCAAGCCAAAGGGTGTTGTCGGAGTCATGGGTGCATGGAACTTCCCCTTGGCCTTGACCCTTCAGCCCGCCATGGCGGCGTTGGCTGCAGGTAATCGGGTGATGTTGAATTTCCCCGAGCAACACCCGCGTACCGGTGCCCTGCTGCGCGAAATAATCTGCGCGCGCTTGGACGAGAGTGAAGTAGCGGTCTTCAATGGCGATATCGACACCGCGCGGCAGTTCTCCGCGCTGCGCCTGGATCACCTGTTCTTTACCGGTTCCCCGCAGGTAGGCGCCTTGGTGTCACAGGCGGCGGCAAAGAACCTGGTGCCGGTGACGCTGGAGCTGGGCGGCAAGAACCCCGTCGTGGTGGCGCGTGACGCCGACCTGCTGCTGGCGGCGACCCGTATCGTCTCGAGCCGCCTGCTGAATGGAGGCCAGGTCTGCCTCTGCCCCGACTATGTATTCATCCCCGATGAGAAGTTCGAGGAATTCGTTGGCCACCTCAAGGCCAGGATCCGCAGTATTGCAGGTGACTACCTGCACAACCCGGCGATCGTGCCCAGCGTCGATGCGCGCAACTATGCACGCGTACTGGCCCTGATCGACAACGCCGTCGCGCTGGGGGCACAGAAACTGGAGCCTCTGGCAGACACCCAGCTTCGTTATCTGCCCGACCCTGCTTCACGCCGGATCGCGCCTACCCTGTTGGTCGACGTGCCCGAGGCCGCCGAGGTCAACCACCATGAAATATTCGGCCCGGTACTGGTAGTGAAGCGTTATCTCGATGTGCAGCAGGCCATCGATTACATCGCACGTCATCCCGCCCCCCTCGCCGCCTATTGGTTTGGCGGCGACGGCGTCGATTTCCGCCACTTCCTGGACCATACGACCAGCGGCGGGGTAAGCCGCAACGATGGCTTCCTCCATGGCCTGCTGCCTGGAGTGCCGTTCGGTGGCATAGGCAACTCCGGCTCGGGGGCCTACCACGGCCGCGCTGGCTTCGACACCTTCACCCATTACCGCGCGGTCGCCAACGGCGCCGGCGAACAAGGTGTCGCCGACGGCTTCGTCAGTGGCGCGATGCTCGGCCCCGCCGCGTTGGCCGGGGTGGACCGCAGCATTGCCGCAGCCATCGCCGGATTCAGAAGGTCTGCTGGGTTCTGAGGCACGCCACGTTTGCCAACCGCCAATGTCCGCTGGCGCACTCAACCGCGCAGTGCGGGTGACTCAATCCGCATCATCCAGAAGACAGCGCACCAGCTTCTCGACCAGCCGGCTCACCTGCTTGCGATCGATCTCGGCCCCCACCGCACTGCGCACCATCACACCGTTGAAGATGGCCGAAATCATGTTCATCCGCAGCTCGACCTCGGCCGCATGCATGCCCGCCGGCAACCCGACCCGGTTGGACAGCGCCATGAACTCGCCGGTCACCACCTTGTCGGACTGTCGCAGGATGCGCTGGATGGCCGGGTTGCGTGCGGCTTCGGCGGCCAACTCCAGTTGCAGTTCCAGATAGGCGGGGTCCAGGCAGCGATCGACCGAATCGGCGACCTGCCGCGTTACCCGGGTTGCCAGGCTGCCGCCGCTCTCGTCTTCCTGGAGCTTGCGCGCAAGCTCGGAGATGTTCTGCTCCTCGCGCTTGGCAATGGCCTCGACGATGGCTTCCTTGTTCTCGAAGTAGTGGTAGATGTGCCCCGGGCTCATCCCGGCCGCTTTCGAGATCTTGGCGATGCTGGTGCCGTGGAAACCATTGCGACGGAAGCAGGCACTGGCGGCATCCAGCACCTGCTGGCGGCGCGCCTCGCCTTTTTCCTGACCTGACGCAGCGCTGCTGCTCGCATTCATGAAGTGCACCTTGGGAGGACGTGACCAGATTTGCGCATGACCGCAGCCAGGTTGTGTAGTACGATCATTCTAGTTAGAACAATCATTCTAATTCAGTTCGGCATCCGGACCCGCGCCGGCCGTCGAGGCAAGCACAACGGAGCCTGTCCATGACCACCTTGCTGAAAGACATCGCGGTACTGTTCGACGCCAGCGAAGCCGGGCAACAGATCCTGGACACGGCAGCGCGGCTGGCCGGCGGCCATGCCGCACATCTGATCGGCATTACCGCCCTGGCCCAGCAGCCAGCCTCCCTGCAGGCAGGCTTTGCCAAGGGCGAGGCATTGCATGAGGTGATCGTCCGCCACCAGTCGGTGATGGCCGCGCGGGCGTTGCAGCTGGGGCAGCGCTTGAACGACACGCTGGGGCGCCATGCTGTCAGTGGCGAACTACGGGTGATCTCACACGCCGAATCCAGCAGCGAGTCTTCGCTGCATGCCCTGTACTGCGACCTGCTGGTCGTGAGCCATCCGAACATCCCGGCCTCGCCGCTGACCTGGTCCGCTCCACAGATACTGCAGCAATCCGGCATCCCGATCCTGATCGTGCCGCGCGACTGGGGTGACAAACCCATTGGCAAGAACCTGCTGGTCGCATGGAATGGCAGCAGGCAGTCACGCCGCGCCATCGCCGATGCCATGCCGATGCTGGTCAATGCGGCCGAAGTCACCCTGTTGATCATCGACCCGGAACGCAAGGCCGACCTGCACGGCGACGAACCCGGCGCGGACATGGCCGCGTATCTCGCCCGCCACCAGGTCAAGGTCAACCTGCAACGGCTTTCCTCATCGGGCACGCCGGTGGCGGATGTGATCGTCGCACAGGCAAAGGCGGCGCACTGCGACATGGTGGTGCTCGGCGCCTATAGCCGGCCCAAGTTGAGCGAGGTGCTGTTTGGCGGCGTGACCCGAACCCTGTTGAGCGAGGTGCCCGTACCGTTGTTCGTCTCCCAATAGCCCCACGTTTGCTTCCCCACACCAAGTAGCGTCTGCCACATGCATGCAAGTCTGTATGCCAGCCACCGAATCTCCTGCTGACTCTCCTTCAGCAGGGATGCCTCCCGGTCTCTCCCCCGGCCGAGGAGTGCTGCAGTCCACGGACTGCGCGAATGTCGCGATGACATCCGCGCCGGGAGGCGGTAGAGCCCCGCCTCCCGGCTTTTCTTTACCGCAAGCGTCCGCTACCTGCCTGAGGACGGCCGTGTTCAGCGCCGGTTTTGGCGCAACTGAGATGCTGCAGATCAGCGTTGCATGCATGACGATCCATCTCATCCACGCAGGTAGCAACCAAGCTCCCGACTCCTAGAATCAAAGTGCCGAGATCATCGCGGCAGGGCTGCCGTCTCCCGGTCAGCCAGGCGAACCATTCCGTTTGAGTAACCTGCAACAGGAAACATCAATGAACGTCCGCGAACTCCTGCAGTCCAAGAAGCAAACCGTTGTCACCATCGATGCGGAAGACACCATCGGTGCCGCCGCGCACAAGATGAGCGCGCACAGGATCGCCGCACTCGTAGTGATGAAGGACGACGTACCGGTAAGCATCATTTCCGAAAAGGACATCGTACGCAGCGTGGCCGACGATGGCCCCCAGGCGGGACGCCGGGTCATTTCCAGCCTGCCGTCGACGGGCCTGGAAGGCATCGCCCCCGAGGCCAGCCTCAAGCAGGCGATGGCCTTGATGACGTACTCGCGCCACCGTCACCTGATGGTGACCGAAGATTCAAGACTGATCGGCATCCTCAGCCTGGGCGATATCGTCAAGAACCTGCTCAGTGAACTCGAACTTGAGAAGGCCGTGCTGCAGGACATCTACACTGCCGCGCACTGAACCGCGCATACGCTCAAACCTGGGCCCGCGTGGCTGAGACGCGCAGGCTCCACCCTTCACTTCGGCCGGATCGACAGCAGCGGCATGCCAGCGATTGCACCGCCACCTTCGCGACGCAGCGCGAACTGCTTGCGGTATCGCGGTTCAAACCCGCATTCAACGCGATCCTGCGTCGCCATCTGCAACGGCCACGCGCTGGAGAGAACCGCTGTTCTCCAGCGCTGTCGACCGTTGCCGGCGAGGCAACACACATGCCCCCAATCAGGGGGGGGCCGCGGTTATCGACGCTGCGCGCGCTTGGCCAACTCGATGAGCATCCGCGACGCCAGGTACAGGCGTGGCGGGATGGAATCAATCTCGATGTACTCATTGCGTGCGTGGTAACCCCAGCCTGCCAGGCCCAGGCCTTCCAATACCGCGGCATGGCCCGACCGCCCTGCGAAACCGGCATCGGTGCCGCCGTTGGTGGTGGGATGCATCAGCAACGTGCGGCCGTCGAGTTCGGCATAGATCTCCTGTGCCAGGTCCGCCAACTCACGACCACGTTCACCCGCCACGTAGATCGGCCGCAGGGGCTCCAGCGTCACCGTGGTGGTGGTATCCGGCACCGCGTGGCTTTCCTTGACCTTGGCCTGCAGTGCCGCCAGCAGATTGGCATTGCTGTCGGCCTGCGTGACACGTGCATCACCCCCCACTTCGGCGCGTTCCGGAATCTGGTTCCGCGCCGTGCCGGCATTGGCCGTGGTCCAGTTGAGCTGCGCACCCGGCACCCCGGTGGCCACGTCCTTGGTCTGGATGATCTGATGGGCCAACTCGACGAGTGCGTTGCGGCCCTGCTCCGGAGCCGCGCCCGCGTGTGCGGACAGACCCTGCACCGTCATCCGCACCTGCGAAGTGCCGGCGGCACTGAGCAGCACGCCTTCGCTCTCGATCACCGCCTTGGCCGGCGATGGCTCGAAGGACAACACCACGTCATGTTCGTCGGCCAGCTTGGCAATGGTTTCGCCTGAGCCCGGCGAGCCGATCTCTTCGTCTGGATTGAACAACACCGTGACCGTCGCGTAATCATTCCAGCCGCGCGCCTTGAGCAGGGCCAGTGAGTGCAGGATGACCGCGATCCCGCCCTTGTCGTCGGCAATACCTGGCCCGTACAGCAGATTGCCCTTCTGCTGGAAGGGCTCCTTTTCCAGGATGCCGCGGTCATAGACCGTATCGGCATGCGCGATCAGCATGACCTTCAGCTTGCCGTTGCCGCTGAAGGTACCGCGGACCAGATCCGGTCCCCCGGCAGCCGACGCAACCCGCTCCACCTTCGCATCCAGCGCGCTCAGCCGCTTGTCCAGATAGGCCATCAGCTTGCCAACGCCCTCGTGGTCGGTCGAACCCGATTCCACCGTCACCAGATCGCGCAGTGTCTCGATCACCGCCGGTTGTTGCGCCATGGCCGCGGACCGCAGCTGTGCATCGAGCTGCGCCGCTTGCACCTGTGCCTGCGGCCCCATGACACCTGCCAGCAACATGCCGCTGAAAATCGCCGTACGTAGAACGCTCATGCATCACTCCTGTGGCAACGATTCGACGCGATGATAACCGCCGCAATCGGCGGTTCACCCCACTGCGCACTTGCAGGCTGGTGCTCGGACAGCGTCCCGGCCGGTCGCGGCTCCCGGGCAATCGCGCCCCAACGCCGCCCTGATCCGCATTGCCAGCGCACGCCGCCACAAAGTGCCAGCGCCCAGGACGGCTCAGCTTCGCGCAAGTCAGCAAGGTTCCGGCCCGGAGCTTGCCGTTTGCACGATGAAGGCTGCGGGTCTGCATCCAGACCCGACCTGGACAGGCTTGGTCTCGCTGCCCACGGAACGTAAGAGCCCACCATGGAATGCCTGCACCGGGCTCCTGATCCGTCCTCGACACCCTTCACCCGAAACACGTCCGGCCGAACCGATCGGCCTTCCTCCCGCGGCCGGCCAGCCATGGCCGACGGCCCCGCCCGCCGTCAGCCGGCTTCCCGTCGCTGGAAGACCCTCGCATCGCATCGGCCGCGGCCTTGGAGGTTCCCGACCGCGTCTCTTGAGGCCGGTTGCGGACTGTCATAGAGTGCGCGCAGCGTGCTTGCCGTGCCCTTGGCGTCAGAAGGGCCACTGTCTTGGAGACATGTGGGGGAGTACATGGAAGAGGGAGATGCCTACGAAGCTTCCACCCGGCGATCGCTGGACCGCCGGTGGCTTGCGTTCGGCCTGGGCCTGTTGGGCATTGCACTGGCCGTACTTGTTGGCATCACGCAGCATCGCGACAACCAACAACACCAGCGCATCCGCTTCGACCAGGTTGCCAATGCAGCTACCACTACGCTGCAGACACAGCTGACGATGTTCGACCAAGGGCTGCGTGGCGCCAGGGGAGCGATCATTGCCGCCGGCCCACAGCTGGACCGCGACCGTTTCCGCGCCTATAGCGCATCGCGTGACTATGCACGTGAGTTCCCGGGCATTCGCGGCTACGGATACATCCAGCGCGTCGCCGCGGAGGACCACGACGAATTCATCGAGGCCGCGCGCAGCGACGGCATGCCGGATTTCCAGGTGCATACGCTGGCGCCCAACGATGGCGAGCGCTTCGTCATTCGCTACATGGAGCCGATGACCAACAACGAGGCCGCCCTCGGACTGGACATTGCTTCCGAACCGGTGCGGCGTGCGGCGGCGGAATACGCCGCGCGCAGTGGCCAGGCCTCGTTCACACCACCCATTACCTTGGTGCAGGAAGCTGGCCTGAAGCGGCACGGCTTCTTGCTGCTGCTGCCAATCTACGCCTCCCACACACCTCCGCCCACCGCTGAAGAACGATGGATGGAAACGCGTGGTTGGGTGGTCGCGCCGCTGACGATCGATGCCGTGCTTGATCGGCTGGAGCATGAGGAACGTCCCTACGCGATTGCACTCACCGATGTAGGCGAAGACGCCAGCAGTGGCCCCTTCTACACCAGCCCCGATTTCGACTCCCTGGATCCCGCCGCGCCGCAGTCGGAACGCCACATGAGCATCTATGGCCGCAACTGGCGCGTGCAACTCAAGGCGCGCCCGACCTTCGTCCCAGGTCTGGGGTTGCCTACGCCGTGGCTGGTCTCGCTGGTGGTCGCCGGGCTGGGCTTGCTGAGCGTCGCGGTCTGGTATCTGGTGACTACCGCACGCGTGCGACGGCGTGCGGCGTTCCTGGATCACGCACAGCTGCTGGCACTGGTGTCAGGCTCAAGCGAGACCATCATCGCCTGCAACCCTGTTGGCCGTATCACCTTGTGGAATGCGGCTGCGGAGAAAACCCTCGGTTACGCAGCGAGCGAAGCGCTCGGCCGCCGCATCGACAGCATGCTCGTTGACGAGGCCGGCACCCCCGCTTTCGATGATCTGTCCACCGACATCATCGGCGAACCGCACCAGCTGCGCCGCAAGGATCACGGACTGGTCGATGTGCTCGCCAGCCTCTCGGTGATCCGCGACCCCGCCGGTCATATGCAGGGCGCATCATTTTTCCTGCATGACATCTCCCACCATCTGCGTGCCGAGGAGCAGTTCAGGCGCGTGGTGGAGGCTTCGCCCAGTGCGATCCTGATGGTCAATGAAGCCGGCAGCATCCAACTGGCCAATGCGAAGGCCGAGGAACTCTTCGGCTACCCGCGGGAAGAACTGCTGGGCAAGACCATGGATCGCCTCCTGCCATTGGAGACGCGTGGCCACCACGCCGGCTACATCGAACGCTACTTCCAACAGCCCCAGGCGCGCCCGATGGGCGCCGGCCGCGATCTCTACGGGCTGCGGCGCGATGGTGCGCGCGTACCGGTGGAAATAGGCCTGAACCCGATAAACACCGCGGAAGGACGTTTCGCGCTCGCCTTCATCATCGACATCACCGAACGCAAACGGCATGAGGAAGGCATCATGCGCCTCAATGCCACCCTCGAGCAGCAGGTACTGGATCGGACCGCGCAGATACGCACCTATTCCTCCCGCCTGGGCGCCATCCTGCAACATGCCGGCTACGCCATCATCGTCACCGACCTGCGGGGCCGGATCACGCTTTTCAATCCCGCGGCGGAGCGCATGCTGGGCTATGACGCCAATGAGATCACCGCCAGCGATACCAATGCCGATCGACTGCACGACGGAGAAGAGCTGCGCTCGCGCGCGTCCGCGTTGTCGACGCAGCACCACAACAACGTCGGTGCATCCTTTGCGCAGATTGCCGCCCTCACTACCTGCAAGGGCAGCGACATCGCCGAATGGACGTATGTATGCGCCGACGGAGAGCGCCTTCCCGTCGCGCTGAATGTAAGCACCCTGCAGGACGACCAGGGAGAGGCATCCGGCTACCTGGTAATGGCCTCGGACCTCACCGAGCAGAAGCAGCGTGATTCGGCACTGCACCATGCCATCACCGCCGCCGAACAGGCCAATCGCTCCAAGAGCGACTTCCTGGCAAACATGAGCCATGAAATCCGCACGCCCATGAACGCCATCCTGGGCATGCTCTACCTGTTGGACCGCGCTGACCTGCCTGCTTCCGCGCAGGACATGACCCGCAAGATCAATGTGGCGGCACGGTCGTTGCTGAGCATCATCAACGATGTGCTGGATTTCTCGAAGATAGAGGCCGGGCGGATCGAAGTGGAGCACGCTCCCTTTGATCTGGCCGAGGTGCTCGACAACGTCGCCACCCTCATGGCCTCGGCAGTGGATACGCGTGCGGTGGAAATGCTGGTTTCGCCGACACCGGAAGGTGCGCGCTACCTGCGCGGCGATGCCCTGCGCCTGGGCCAGGTACTGGTGAACCTGGTCAGCAATGCCATCAAATTCATCGAGCGCGGTGAGGTAGGGTTGCACGTCGCTCGCCAGCCCTGCGCGGATGAGCGCAAGATCCGCCTGCGCTTCTCCGTCTTCGATACCGGCATGGGTATCCCGCAGGAGAAGCAATCCATGGTCTTCTCCCCGTTCTCGCAGGTCGACTCATCGACCACACGACGTTTCGGCGGCACCGGCCTGGGCTTGAGCATCTGCCGGAAGCTGGTGGCATTGATGGGAGGCACGCTGGAGGTAGAGAGCAGCCCTGGCCAAGGCAGCACGTTCTTCTTCACCCTCGACTTTCCGCTGGCCAGCGCGCCTGGCGAAAAGCTGCCCATACAGGGCCCGTGGCATGTACTGGTCGCGGATGACCATGATCTGGCGCGCGAACACCTGAATACACTCATCCGCGGCTTCGGCTGGACAACCGAGGAAGTCGAATCCGGCCTGCAGGCCGTCGAGCGTGTCACCACGTCCACCGCCAGGCATTGTGATGTCGTCCTGATGGATTGGCAGATGCTGGGAATGGACGGGCTTGCCGCCGCCGCGGACATCCGCCGCCGGGTACAGACCGCACAGCAACCCATCATCATCATGGTCACGGCTTTCGAGCGGAAGCTGGTTGACGACGAGGCCAACCGGGCCGCGGTTGATGCCGTGCTGACCAAGCCGGTCACCGCATCCGTGCTCTACAACGCCATCAACGAAACGCTGGCCCTGCGAAATCCTGCGTTGCGCACGCGAAGCAGCGCCGTGCCCTCGAGCCGCCGACTGGAGGGCTGTCGTCTCCTCGTGGTCGACGATAGCGAGATCAACCGGGAGGTTGCACAACGCATCCTGGAAGACGAAGGCGCCGTCGTGGAGCAGGCCTGCGACGGTCGCGCAGCCCTGGACCTGCTGCGCGACAAACCCGATCGTTGCGATGCCGTGTTGATGGATGTGCAGATGCCGGTGATGGACGGCTACGAAGCTACCCGCCATATCCGCGCATCACCCGAGCTCCGGGCATTGCCAGTCATCGCACTTACCGCAGGGGCGTTCAGAACGCAGCAGGATGCGGCGTTGACGGCGGGCATGAATGCCTTCGTCGCAAAGCCATTCGAAGTGCCCGACCTGGTTGCGGCCATCCTCCGGTGCACGCGTGCTGCGTCGGAACCACGCCCGTCACAACCGGATCTGCTGCAAACACATCCAGAGCATGCGGCTACATCAGCGCTTGAGTTGAGCAGCATGCCGCTGCTCGACGTCGACAAAGGGCTGGCCTACTGGCGGGAGGACGGCCCTTACAAGCGGAACCTCGCGCTGTTCGCGAGGCGCTACGAACGTGCGGTGGAGGGAGTCCAAGCCAGCCTGGCCCGGCATGACACACCACAGGCACGCGCCGACCTGCACCGCATGCGCGGTGCAGCTGCATCGCTTGCGTTGTCGCGCCTGGTTGCCGCCTGCGCCGACGTCGAGGAATGCCTGGCACTGGAATTGGACGCGGCCGACGCGCTCCGGCGAATGGCATCCGTGCTTGAGGGAACATTGGCAAGCCTGCATCACTACTCGCAGGCCGATGAAGGCGATCAGCGCCCTGCCACTGCCCCTCCATATGCCGATCCGATCAATGCGCTTGAAGAATTGCTCGCCGCCTTGGACAGCGCCAGCCCGGAGGCAATTGAGCATGCCCTCCACCGCCTGCCGGCCGGGCTACCTGACGATGTCCGGCGCCGCATCGTGCTGTGTATCGAGGAGTTTGATTACCGCACGGCCGAACATGAGGCCCGCGCCTTGTTGGAGAGCCTCAACACCCATTCCCCCCCTGTCCAATCATCAACCCAGGATTGACGGACATGCCCAGCGGCCCGATCCTCTGCGTGGACGACGAGCCCAACAACTTGGCGCTTCTTCGCCAGATTCTTGGAAACGACTACACGCTGGCCTTCGCACGCGACGGCGAACAGGCGCTGCGCGTCGCCGCAAAACACACGCCAAGCCTGGTTCTGCTGGATGTGGAGATGCCTGGCATGGATGGTTACCAGGTGGCGGCCGCGCTCAAGGCCAATGCTGCCACCGAGCACATTCCGGTCATCTTTGTCACCGCGCTGAACCGGGAAGTGGACGAACGTGCCGGCTTCGCCTGTGGCGGGGTGGACTACATCACCAAACCCGTTTCGCCCTTCATCCTGCGCGCGCGGGTGAACACGCATCTGTCGCTTGTTCGCGCCTCTGCGTTGAACAGCAGCTACCAGGATGCCATCCAGATGCTCAGCGTCGCGGGGCATTACAACGATTCGGATACCGGCGCGCATATCTGGCGCATGGCCGCCTATGCCCGCGTTCTGGCCGAAGCAGTGGGCTGGGAGCTCCCCAGGGCGAAACTGCTGGAGCAGGCCGCGCCGATGCATGACACCGGCAAGATCGGGATTCCCGACGCCATCCTCAAGAAGCCGGGCAAGCTGGACGCAGGCGAGTGGGAGATCATGCAGCGTCACACGCTGATCGGCTTCGAGATTCTCAGCCGCAGCAAGGCACCCTTGTTCGAACTGGCAGCCGAGATCGCCCTCAGTCATCACGAACGCTGGGATGGAACAGGCTATCCACACCGTCTGGCTGGCAGCCGCATCCCGGAATCGGCGCGCATCGTGGCGATCGCTGATGTGTTCGATGCCCTGGCAAGCCGGCGTCCCTACAAGGAGCCGTGGCCGGTGGATGCCGTCGTCGAAAAGATAAGGGAAGGCCGCGGCAGCCACTTCGATCCGCAGATGGTGGATGCCTTCGGAAACTGCTTGCCGGGCATCCTGGAAGTAAAGCGTTACTGGGATCAGCAGGAAGCCGGACCGGCCGCGGCTACTGACCCGCCAGCACATTGAGCTGAGGCGGTGCGCGGGCCGCACGCCGACCCGCCGGAGTGACAATGCCACCGGGACAGATAGGGGGATGTCCAGAAGCAGCAGCGGTGTGCTTATCTGCTCCCTCTAGCCGCACAAGCATTTGCCTTGACTGTCCGGGGTTCAATTACCAAACAGAACACCCATTCATTCCCTCTGGTCGAATGGCTCCTTCTGGGCGTTGGCGGTAGGTAGCGCGCCTGCTGAGCCGCCGACGCTATCCCAGACACTTTTCGCCCCTTCAATGCTTAACCCGCGCATGAGCGGACTATCCGCCCGATTCGCTGCCACTACCCGAAGCTGCGACGACGCTGCGTGCGCTGGAGCGGATCCACCAGCACCCGATTCCATTGGCGGTGGGGTTCAACCAATACGGCAGCAAACAGTATCTGCTCACCGCCAACGATCTGCTGGCGGCGATTGCGAGCCGTATCGCTGGCGATCTTGCCAATACCAGTGACGCCGAGTTCGGTGCTGAACAGAGGGACGGCAGCTGGATCGCGGATGCATGAATGTCGGTCGACGACTTGGAGCGCATCAGCGCCCATTCCACTGGCCTGCGGTGACGCCTGCTCACCGCCTCCCAGGTTCAGGTCGGATGCAAGGCAGGCGCATCGGCCTGTCGGGTTGAACCAGACACCAATCAGTACCATTGGCTGCCGGCGCTGCATCCAAACCCTGCAGCACCGCGTATAAGCGACACATGACCAAGCCGAAAAGGACCAGCAAGCGCCATGCAGATACGTAGACAGCTCCTCGGCTTCTCTGGCTGGTTCCTGGTCACCTTTCTCGCCGCAGCGCTTGGTGCGCGGGCCTCCATCTCCGCCTCCAGTTTCTACGCCGACCTTGTACTACCCACATGGGCGCCACCGGCGAGCCTGTTCGGACCGGTGTGGACCGCCTTGTATGCGCTGATGGCGCTGGCGGCATTCCTTGTCTGGCGAGAGCGCGGCTGGCGTGCAGCTGCCTCTGCGTTGACCCTTTACCTGCTGCAGTTGGGCCTCAACACCTTGTGGAGCTGGCTGTTCTTCGCCTGGAAACAGGGCGGTTTGGCCTTCGCCGATATCCTGTTGCTCCTGGTGTTGATCGTCGCCACGCTGGTTGCGTTCTGGCGTATCCACAAGGTCGCGGCCTGCATGTTGCTGCCCTATCTTGCCTGGGTGGGCTTTGCCAGCGTGCTCAACTACGCGGTCTGGCAGGCAAATCCCGGGCTGCTGTAGGCAGCCCAAACCCTTGCTGCCGCGGTACCGCGGCAGCCGGCTTACCCCGCGTCGGCATTCCCAAGCTGATTGATCTGCCTACATTCCACAACGGCAGGTGGATCAGGCATGCCTGCCAACGCGATCATCGCGCGGCCCAGAACCAGGTTGCTGGTGAACATCGACGGCAGGACAGCCGCTGTCAGCTGCATCATTGGCCCGCCAACCACATACAGCGGCTTCAGCAGCGCATGCCGGCTGCCGGTGCCGGCAACCGGTCGCACCCCGCCTGGCCGCAGCATCACCGTACGTCCCGGCAGCCGGGCCAGTGCCCGCTCCGTTTCGCCCTTGATGCGCAATGGCATGAGGTGGCTTTCAGGATTGGCGTGCGCACCCGACACATACAGGAACATTCCCTGTGGATTGGCTGCAAACCAGGTCTGCGCAACTGCCAGTGTGGTGTCCAGCGTGACCCGCCGGTAAGCGTCTTCCGCTGTGCCCAAGGGCGGGGCGCCGGCGCAATAGAAGCAGGCATCGAAGCCCACCAGGTCGGCCTGGCGACGATGGGCCTGGAGGAAGTCATCCAGCACCAACTCCTCGGTTGCCGTGACCAGGCCGCCGGCGTGTCGCACCAGCGCGACCGTGCGTCTTACATGCACGGAGCCAGCGCAGGCCAACGCGACGCCTTGACCAACCAGCCCACTGGCTCCGGTCAACACGATCTTCAGCCGCCCGCCATCGTTCACCATTGCCCTCTCCATGCGAACTAGAGTTTGACGAAGCGCTGCACCTTGCGTGCCAACCAGCCACTGAATACCAGCGGTGCATCCAGTGCCGAAACACAGATGCACGGCACACCGGGCGCGGTCACCGGCTGGTGTTCCACCTCGGCATCCAGGTCCGCCACATCGCCGGGAGCAAACAGCCCCAGCGCGTCGTTGTACGAACCACGCAGGACCTGGGTGAGTTCACTGCGGCCATGGCTGTGCATGGGCAGGCATTTGCCCGGCGCGATCTTCAACATGATCAGCGACGGCATCTGCCGTGCACGGATGCAATGCACGCCCGGCGCCATCCAGCGCCAGCGCAGGCTCGCCAGCGAGTCGCCGAAATACGGATGCAGCGATGCCGGTAGATACTCCGGGTCGGCCTGCGGTCGCTCCGGCGGTGACTGCCGCTCCAGTGGCGGCATCGCGGGCGGGTCCACATCCATCAGCTGCGCCAGCATGGCGGCGCGCAGTGTGTCGCGCCGTGTATCGTCGAGCACGGGCTGGGTCTGTTCGAGCAACGCCGAGCCAAGCGCTTCGGCATCACGCAGACGCTGGCGGCAGTGCGGGCACTGCTCAAGGTGGGTACCGGCAACAATGCTCAACGGTGCCTGCAGCGCGCCGGCGGCGTAACTCATCAAGGTGGACTCCTGCAGGTGGTGGTGCGGATTCATGACGCACCCCCGACCTTGGACTGCAGCAACAGGAAGGCCCGCCGCAGATGTGATTTGACCGTACCCAATGGCATTCCCAACGTCTGCGCGATCTCGCCGTGGCTCTTTGCTTCGAAGTAGGACATCCGCACCAGCCGCGCCTGCACCGCCGACAACTCGTTGATGCGCTGGCGCAATCTCGCATGATCGGCGAACTGCTCGGCACTGCTGCGATCAAGCACATCGGCCGCGGCCGCGTTCTCCACCGCCGCCTGCACCAGCGTCCAGCTGCGCTCGTGGCGGACACGATCGATATGCAGGTTGCGCGCGATGCGGTACAGCCAGGTACTCAGCGCGCCCTGTGCCGGATCGAATTCCGCGGCCCGCAGCCACAAGCGCAGCAGGCACTCCTGCGCCAGTTCCTCGGCCACCGCCTCCGGAGCACCCAGGCCACGCAGGTATACGCACAGGCGCGGCATGAAGTGGTCGTAGATGCGCATGAAGCAGTCGCGATCGCGCAGCCGCGCCACACCGTCCATGTCACCGGCCCAGTTCATTGGCTCTTTGCTCAGCTGCTGTGAACTGGACACGATCCGGGCGGTGTCTAAGGGGGAAGGGAGGTTGCGGGGATCAGGGTACATCTGCGTGGGCAGGGCTGCAGTGAATGTGTTGTCCTTCCTACGCGCGGTGGCGGCGTTTGGATGCACCGCCGTGCCTGCATCCAGCGGCTGGCCTCGCTCGTAGGCAGGGAGAGCTCATTCCGGGATGCCCCCATGCGCATGGCCTGCCTGTTGTTGTTCCTGCCCTGCATGGCGTCGGCAGCGCCGTTGCTGCGCGGTGAAGGCGTTGCCACGACCCGCGACGGGGCCGTGGCCTACCGCGAGGTACATTGGCAACGCGGCGCCGGCGACGCAGCCGAGCGCTGGGTGCACTACCTGTGCCCCGACGGCCAGCCCTTCGCGCGCAAGCACATGCAGGTCAACGGTTCCGCCCAGGCACCCAGCTATCGCTGGGAGGATCGCCGTAGTGGCCAGGCCGCCAGCGTTGCTGCGACGGGAGGCGTCGTACAACTGAACTGGAAGGAGGACGCGGCGGCGAAAACGCGGGCGCAGCGGCTTCCGCTTCCGCCCGATGCGGTGATCGACGCCGGGTTCGACGCCGCCGTGCGTGCGCACTGGCAGCAATTGATGCAGGGCGAGCGGCTCAGCCTGCAATTCCTCGTCCCCAGTCGCCAGCGCTACTACCCGGTACAGGTGCAGCGTGTCGGCGCAGTCCGCTGGCAGGGGCTGGATGCCCAGGCCATCCAGGTGCAGCTGGATGCCTGGTACGGGGTGGTCGCGCCGCGTCTGGCGCTGGTCTATGCCGATGCCGATCGGCGCCTGCTGGAGTTCCACGGTACCAGCAACCTGCGCGATGCCCGCGGCGACTACCCGGTGGTGACCGTGCGCTTTGCGCAGAAGGCAGTGGAACGTCCACTTGCGCAATGGCAGGCCGAGCTGCAGCAGGCACTGGTGCCGCGCTGTGCCGCCATGCGGGGCTGATTCGAATGGAATCTTCATTACGCTGCATCCAATCAGCGCCGCGCGCCGTAGAGAAGGGCAGGAAACCTCTCGAGATACGCGCCATGGCACCCGCTGCGCCCCTGCCCCGCCGACGCGTGGCCCTGCTGCGTACGATCCAGCGCTGGTTCGACACCGCCGGTAGCGCTGACGTCGTTGGCGAGACGCAGGCGGGCGATCGCATCGATTGGATGCGCGCCCTGCCCTTCGCGCTGCTGCACATCGGCTGCCTGGGGGTGATCTGGACCGGGTCGTCGTGGACGGCAGTTGCTGTCGCGCTGGCCTTGTATGCGGTGCGGATGTTCGCGATCACCGCGTTCTATCACCGCTACTTTTCCCACCGCACCTTCCAGACATCGCGCGCGGTGCAGTTTCTGTTCGCCCTTGTCGGCGCCTCCAGCGTGCAGCGCGGGCCGCTGTGGTGGGCGGCGCATCACCGGCACCACCACCGGCACGCCGACCAGCCGCTGGACCCACATTCTCCGCAGCAGAAAGGCTTCTGGCGCAGCCATGTTGGCTGGTTCCTGACCCGTGACGCCTTCGCCACCGACCTGCAGCGCGTGCCGGATCTGGCCCGCTTCCCGGAACTGCGCTGGCTGGACCGCTTCGACACCGTGGTACCGCTGCTGCTCGCCGCTTCCCTTTATGCACTGGGCGCGGCGCTTGAACGCTGGGCACCGGGCCTGCAGACCTCCGGCATGCAATTGCTGGTCTGGGGATTCTTCATTTCCACAGTGATGTTGTTCCACGCCACCGTCACCATCAATTCACTGGCCCACCGCTTCGGTCGCCGTCGCTTCGACACCCGCGACGACAGCCGCAACAATTTCTGGCTGGCGCTGCTCACCTTCGGTGAGGGCTGGCACAACAACCACCATTTCTTCCCCGGCACGGTGCGCCAGGGATTCCGCTGGTGGGAGATCGACCTGACCTGGTATGGCCTGCGGTTGATGGCGATGCTGGGCCTGGTCAAGGAGCTCAAGCCAATCCCGGCCTGGGTGCTGGCCAAGGCGAGGAGCTGACATGCGTATCGCCGTCATTGGTTCGGGAATTGCCGGGCTGGCCAGCGCCTGGTGGCTGGATGGCGCGCATGAAGTCACCTTGTTCGAGGCCAATGACTACCTCGGCGGCCACACCCATACCCATGCACTGCAGGTGGACGGGATACCGATGGCCGTGGATACCGGCTTCATCGTCTTCAACCCGCAGCACTACCCGCTGCTGAGCGCGCTGTTCGATGAGCTTGGGGTGGAATCGCAGCCGACCACGATGAGCTTTTCCATGCACAGCGAGCGCAGCGGCGTGGAGTACAACGCGACCTCGCTCGACGGCCTGTTCTGCCAGCGTCGCAACCTGCTGTCGCCACGCTTCTGGGGCATGCTGCGCGACCTGCGCCGCTTCTATCGTGATGCACCCGTCCTGCTGGATGGCGACGCCGGCCCCACGCTGGGCGAGTACCTGCGCAGCCAGCGCTACGGCGAGGCCTTCGTCGAGGAACACCTGCTGCCGATGGCATCGGCCCTATGGTCCTCGCCGACCGCCACCGTGTGCGATTTCCCGGCACGCTACCTGGTCCAGTTCATGGCCAACCACCAGATGCTGCAGATCAGCGGACGCCCGCAATGGCGCGTGGTGAAAGGCGGCTCGGCACGCTACATCGACGCCCTGCGGGCACGCTGGCAGGTGCGCGAACGGCTTGAATGCGCGGTCTGGAAGGTTGAGCGCGAAGCGGACGGGGCGTGGGTCCACAGCGCCGCAGGCGTTGAAGGCTTCGATGAAGTGATCATGGCCTGCCACAGCGACCAGGCCTTGCGCCTGCTCGATGACGCGGACACGCTCGAGCAGCAGATACTGGGCGCCATCAACTACCAGCACAACGACGTGGTGCTGCATACCGATGCCTCCCTGCTGCCACGCAGGCGCAAGGCGTGGGCGGCCTGGAATGCGCACGTACCGGACGCAACCGACGCACCCTGCACGGTCAGCTACTGCATGAACCTGCTGCAGGGACTTCCAGGCGATACGCCGCTGGTGGTGACGCTCAACGACAGCGCACGGATCGATCCGGCCAAGGTGCTGCGCCGCATGCGCTACGCGCACCCGGTGCACGACCACGCCGCGGTGGCGGCACAACAGCGCTGGGCCGATATCCAGGGCCAACGCCACACCTGGTTCGCCGGCGCGTACTGGGGCTGGGGCTTCCACGAAGATGGCATACGCAGTGCCCGCCGCGTGGTGGATGCATTGACCGCGCGCAGGCCAAACGCCTTCTGGCTGCCGCAGCCGGAGGCAGCCGCATGACCAACAGTGCGATCTACCTCGGCCATGTGCTGCATCGCCGCCATCTGCCGCATCCACATGCGTTCCGCTATCCCATCGCCCAGCTGCTGCTGGACCTGGACGAACTGGAGCAGGTATTTGCCGGGCGCTGGCTGTGGTCAGTGAACCGTCGCAACCTGGCCGAATTCCGCCGCAGCGACTATTTCGGCGATCCGGCGCGGCCACTGGCAGATGCGGTGAGAGACCACGCTGCAACCGTGCTTGGCCACCGGCCGGCCGGACCGGTGCGCCTGCTTACCCATCTGCGCGTTGCCGGCCACGTGTTCAATCCGGTCAGCTTCTACTACTGCTACCGGGCCGATGGCGTCAGCCTGGACTGCATCGTGGCGGACATCACCAACACGCCATGGAAAGAACGCCACGCCTATGTACTGCCTGCGGCAACCGCGCTCAGCAACGGCCGGGCACTGCGCTGGCAGTTCGACAAGTGCTTCCATGTTTCGCCGTTCATGGCGATGGATTGCCGCTACGACTGGCGCCTCACCGCGCCCGGCGACGACCTGCAGGTGCATATGCAGGTATGGCGCGAAGGCCTGCGCCAGTTCGACGCCACCCAGTCCATGCAGCGCCACCCGCTCAATGGCGCCGGTTTGGCGCGGGTGCTGGCCTGCTACCCGCTGATGACGCTGCAGGTGGTCGCCGCCATCCACTGGCAGGCATTGCGGCTGTGGCTCAAGCGCAATCCGGTCCATGACCATCCTTCCCTCGCCGAGAAAACGCGATGAACCAGATGACTTCCTCGGTGGCCCTGCCCCGGCCCGGTGCGCTGGATGCACTGCTGCGACGCCGGCTGCTGGCCGAGCTCGCACCACTGCGTGAGGGTTGCCTGCGTGTGCGCGACGTGCTCGGCGAGGTAGTGCTCGGCGATGCTTCCGCCCAGCTGCAGGCCACGGTGACCATTGATGATCCCGCGTTCTATCGCAAGGTTGCCGCACAAGGCAGCGTCGGCGCTGGCGAGAGCTATATCAACGGCGACTGGCGTTGCGATGACCTGGTCACGCTGGTGCGCATCCTGGTGCGCAACCGCGACCTGCTGGACGGCATGGAACGCGGCCCCGCGCGTATTGGTGGCTGGCTGCTGCGTGGCTGGAACCGGCTGCGGCGCAACAGCCGCGAAGGCAGCCGCCGCAACATCGCCGCGCACTATGACCTTGGCAACGATTTCTTCGCGTTGTTCCTGTCGCCAGACCTGATGTATTCGTCGGCATTGTTCGCCGACGAGAGCACCTCGCTGGAGCAGGCCTCGCAGCGCAAGCTCGATCGCATCTGCCAGCAGTTGCAGTTGCAAGCCGGCGACCGCGTGATCGAAATCGGTACCGGCTGGGGTGGTTTCGCCCTGCACGCCGCACGGCACTACGGCTGCCATGTCACGACCACCACGATCTCGGCCGAACAGCACGCACTGGCCGTGCAACGCGTGCACGAGGCGGGGCTGCAGCACCGGGTCACCCTGCTGATGCAGGATTACCGTGATCTTGAGGGCCAGTTCGACAAGCTGGTCTCGATCGAGATGATCGAGGCCATTGGCGCCGAGTACCTGGACACCTACATGGCCACGCTGCAGCGCTTGCTCAGGCCCGATGGCGTCGCGCTGCTGCAGGCGATCACCATCGAAGACCATCGCTACGAACAGGCCCGGCGTAGCGTGGACTACATCAAGCGCTTCGTGTTCCCCGGCAGTTTCATCCCCTCGATTGCGGCGATCCTGGCGGCGAAGACCCGCGCCAGCGACCTGCAGCTGGTGGCCCAGCACGACTTCGGCTACTCCTATGCCTTGACCCTGCGCGCCTGGCGCCAGCGCTTCATGGCGCAGCTGCCTGCGGTGCACGCACAAGGCTTCGACGCGCGCTTCTGCCGGCTGTGGGAGTTCTATCTCGCCTACTGCGAGGGCGGCTTTCTGGAACGTTCGATCGGCGTCTCCCACCTGTTGCTGGCGCGGCCCGGCCATCAACCCGCCGCCAACGCCGGGCTGATCAGCTGACATGCGTCGGACCCTGCTCAACCTGCTCGGCAACCAACTGGTCTGGCTGTGCGCCGTGGCCGGTGCCGGACGGGGTTGGCAATGGCCGGCGCTGCTGGCCTCCGCCCTCTACATCGTCAGCCAGCTTTACAACGCCGCGCAGCCGCGGACCGAATTTCGCCTGCTGCTGCTCGCACTGGTGTGCGCCTGGCTGGTCGATGGGCTTGCGGCAGCAAGCGGTCGTGTCGGCTACGCCGCTGCGCCGTTCGGCTGGGCACCACCGCCATGGATCATGGCGCTATGGGCCGCGTTCGCGATGACACTGACCTGCTCGATGGCCTTCCTGCAACGGCACTGGGCGCTGCCAGCAACGTTCGGCCTGCTGTTGGCGCCGCTGGCCTATCTATCCGCTGCACGCGGCTTTGACGCCGTGCATTTTGCCGCGCCCGCCTGGCATGGTTTGCTGCTGCTTGGCATCGGCTGGAGCGTGGCGCTGACGCTGCTGGTCACGAATGCGCGCAGGTGGAACCGCAGTTCAACACAAGGGCAACCAACAGGTGCTTGCACATGAACAATCTGGGCTGGGTGCTGTTGTACGCCGTGGCGATCATGCTTTGGGGCTGGGCTTGGCAGCGCCGCCATCGCAATATCGGCATCGTCGATGTGCTCTGGGCCAAGGGCCTGGCTGCCGCTGCGCTGCTGCTCGCGTGGTTGGGCGACGGCGCAGCATTGCCGCGCATCAGCTTGGCCGTGCTCGGCGGATTGTGGGGAAGCCGGCTTGCCCTGCATCTATGGCAGCGCGTGCGACACGAGTCCGAAGATGGTCGCTACACGTATCTGCGCGAACATTGGCACAGCCATCAGGGCAAGATCTTCGGCTTCTTCATTGCCCAGGCATTGCTGATAGTTCTGTTCGCGCTGCCGTTCGTCGCGGTGGCCGGCAATCCGCACACCGATGGCTACATCTGGGTGATAGCAGCAGGTTTGGTTTGGCTGCTGAGCGTGCTCGGCGAGTCTATTGCCGACCGCCAGCTTGCGCGCTTCCGTGCTGTGCCAGCCAACAAAGGCCGCACCTGTCGGCAGGGGCTTTGGCGCTACTCCCGGCATCCGAACTATTTCTTCGAATGGCTGCATTGGTTCACCTACGTGCTGCTGGCCGTTGGCTCACCACTCTGGTGGCTGGCATGGACCGGCCCGGTACTGATGTACCTGTTCCTGCGCTACCTGAGCGGCGTGCCCTTCACCGAGAAGCAGGCGCTACGCAGCCGCGGTGAAGACTACCGCGCTTACCAACGCAGTACCCCGATGTTCTTCCCCTGGTTTCCTCGCACCGCCAAGGAGCAATCGCCATGAATGCAGCCACGCAACTGGATTCCGCCATCCATGCCGAGCCCGGCCTGACCGGCTGGGCCGAGCGCGGTTGGCTGCCGGATGCCGCACTGCGCTGGGGCATCCGCCGCCTGTGCGCACAGCGCCTGGAGGAGGAATCGGAGGAAGGCCTGCAAGCGCAATCGGAGCGGTTCAGCCGGCGCATCGCCGAGTTGTCCAGCAGTCCGCTCGCCCTGCATGTGGATGCTGCCAACCGCCAGCACTACGAAGTACCTGCGGCGTTCTTCCAGGCCTGCCTTGGCCACCGCTTGAAGTACAGCAGCTGCTACTACCACACCGGCACCGAGACCCTGGATCAGGCCGAGGACGCCATGCTGGAGCTGTACGGGCAACGCGCCGGGCTCGCCAATGGCCAGCACATCCTTGAGCTGGGCTGCGGCTGGGGCTCACTGACCTTGTGGATGGCCGAGCGCTATCCTGGCGCGCGCATCACTGCAGTCTCCAACTCACACAGCCAGCGCAAGCACATCCTCGCCCAGTGCAAGGCACGCGGCCTGGACAACGTCGAGGTGCTGACCATCGACGTCAACCAACTGCAGCTGCCTGCCGCCACGTTCGACCGCTGTGTATCGGTGGAGATGTTCGAGCACATCCGCAACTACGAACGCCTGCTTGGCCGCATCTCGCGCTGGCTGAAGCCGGACGGCGCCTTGTTCGTGCATATCTTTGCCCATCGCACGCATATGTATCCGTTCGACACGATGGGCGAGGACAACTGGATGGGGCGTCATTTCTTCACCGGCGGGTTGATGCCGGCTGCCGATACCCTGCTGCATTTCCAGGGTGACATGCAGCTGCTGCAGCGCTGGCTGCTGGATGGCCGCCACTATCAACGCACCGCCAACCATTGGCTGCAGCGCCAGGATGCCGCCCGCGAACAGCTCATGCCGCTGCTGGTGCAGACCTACGGCAGTGATGCCGCGGCACGTATCTGGTGGCAGCGCTGGCGCATGTTCTGGATGGCCTGCGCGGAGCTGTTCGGTTACGACGACGGCCAGCAATGGCTGGTGGCGCACTACCTGTTCCGTCCCCGCTGAAAAAGGACGCGCGCATGCGAACCTTGCCACTGCTGTCGATGCTGTCCATCGCCTTGTTCGGCGCTGGCTGCAGCAATCTGGATACGCGCCCGATCCCGCGCCCGGCATCGGTGGATGTTCCGCGCTTCATGGGCGACTGGTATGTGATCGCGCATATTCCGTCGCGACCGGAACGCGAAGCCTTCGATGCGGTGGAAAGCTATGCACCGCGGCCCGACGGACGTATCCAGACCACCTTCACCTACCGCAAGGGCAGCTTCCAGGCGCCGCTGAAATCAATGCACCCCATCGGCAAGGTCGAAGCCGAAGGCAATGGCGCAGTCTGGGGCATGCAGTTCATCTGGCCGATCCAGGCCGAATACATCATCGCCTGGGTGGACGAAGGTTACAGCCAGACCATCGTCGCCCGCAGCAAGCGCGACTACGTCTGGTACATGGCGCGCACCCCGCAGGTTTCGGAAGCGGACTATCAACGCGCGGTGGAGCGCATCAAGGCAATGGGTTATGACGTAAGCAAGTTGCGGCGGGTACCGCAGTCAGCGCGTTGAGGCACAAGGACAAGCATCGAAGCAGATGGGCTGGTAGCAATCATCTCCTGCTGACGACGGATACATTCCAATACGTCGCCGTCATCTCGTGAGTTGGAGAGCACTCAAGGACGTACGGGATCGCGTCGCGGGATAAGCACACCGCCGTCAATGGTCGCGAGCAGCGGCGCACCACTGCTGTCCTTGCTCCAAACCCTACCGGCATATCGGCCTGCAAGCGGACGCCAGCCCTGCGGAACGAACTTAAAGATCCAGGCAACCGCTTCGCCCTGCATGATCTTGGCGTGGCAGGTCACCACGTCGCTCCATTCCCGCAGCTCAATGACCACCTCGCAGGGCGTCGGCGTGCCCATATCGTAGGCAGTGACCGCGGCGGCAATGTTACGACCCGCGCCGCGATCAGACAGCGCGACGACGCAGAAGAAGACTGTGAACAGCAGTGGCAGTGGATGCCAGAGCAGCAGCGCGGCAATCGCACACAGCACGGCGATGGCCAACAACCAATAGTGGAAACGAGCAATGATTCCATTCGCCAGTCCACGCCGAAACCTGGCTATCTGTTCCTCGACGGACAAGTCTCTCAACGCCACTCCTCCCGAGGCAGGCGCGCAACAAGTGCGCTCTTGACCACCAGTGCCAAGTTTGCCACGTGCCGCCCCAAGCCAGGCAAAGGTATGACGCGACCGCCTGCCGACCAGCCACAATTCGGCGTGCGCTGGATCGATCAGTTCCTGCGTTGGAGGTTGGGACACGGATCATTGGCCGGGCATGCAAGAAGCGTTGCATCATGTCCGCCGAAGTTGAAGGAGCAGTTCGTGAAGGGAAGAGCAATAAGGCTGGCCACCCCGGCCGACATCGACGCCATTTTCCACATCCGTACCAGCGTTCAAAAGAATCATCTGTCGCTTGACCAACTTGCCGAGGTGGGAATTACCCATCAGGCGATTCAACAGGCGATTCTGGAGGCTCCATGCGCCTGGGTCGCCGAGGTAGATGGCGTACCGGTTGGCTTCTCGATGGCGGATGTCGTAGACGCTTGCGTGTTTGCCGCCTTCGTCCTGCCGGAGTTCGAGGGGCTGGGCCTGGGCCGTAGCCTGATGAACAAGGCGGAGGAGTTCCTGTTCCAGCACCACCAGACGATCTGGCTGGAAACAGCTGAAGCCAGTCGCGCCAGCGGTTTCTATAGAGCCCTGGGCTGGCAGCACGTAGCGGACTTGCCGGAAGGTGATGTCCGGTTTGAAAAGCACAGGAGGTAGTCAGGGACGCCTGCGCTGCAAATCCGCAGTTCGGCGCTGAACGGCGCTGACGAAATGCCTGGGCCCGTACGCACAAAAGCCCGCATCTCTGCGGGCTTTTTCATGAATTCCGGACGTGCCTGGACGCCATGGGATCAGGCGATGGTGCCGCTTATCCGAATCGAACGGATGACCTACTGTTTACAAGACAGTTGCTCTACCAACTGAGCTAAAGCGGCAAGGCGTGTTACGTGCTGCGGTTGCGCGATGGTAGCGCTGCAACCTGGGGAAAGCCCAGCCGAGACCGGTGCTTCCCGATCCCCGCCGTGGCGGGGCGCGCCATTCTACCGCAGACGCGCGCAATCCAACGACTGTTGTTGGGCCGCAGCGGCACGCTGCTTCAGGCTGGCCGGGGTGGCGGCACCGGCGGTAGCAGTGTCCACCCACCAGCTGGGGGCGATTTCGGTGCCACTGGCGGCCAGTTTGGCCGGGAAGCCGGCGGCGGTCAGGCTGGCCAGGCGGCGTTCGGCGCCTTCGCGGTTGCGGTACTGGCCCAAGGCAACGGCATTGGCTTCCTCGCCCTGGGAGACGATGAAGTAGTCGCTGAAACCCGCCTCGACGATGCGCTTGGCCGTGGCCTGGGCCTCCTCGCGCGAGGCCGCCGGGGCGATCAGCACCCGGTAGCTGCTGGCTGCCTTGCCGGGCACTTCGCGCAGGCGCGGGCGTGCGGCATCAGCGCCCAGCGCGCTCATCGCCGCCTGCGCCTGCGCCTGCGTGGCGTAGGGACCCAGGCTGGCGCATTGCACGACGGCTGGCGGCCTGATTTCGGCGGGCTTGTTCTCGGCGGGCTTGGCCGGCTCGGGCTTGGCTTCGACCGCTGCAGTGGCTGCTGGCGGCTGTGCGGCCGGCTTGGCTTCCGCAGCTGCAGCCGGCGCAGGCGTCGCGATCAGCGCTGCAGACGCGGAAACCTCGGTTCCAGCAGCGACCGGGGCTGCTGGACCGACCTTGCCTGGCGCCGGCGAAGGAAGCACTTCCAGGCTGGCGACGCCGGGCTCGGTGGGCGCTACGACAGCGACGGGCTCAGCGCGCGGCGCCAGCCACCACAGGGCGACACCTACGTTGAGGATGGCCAGCAGGACGATAAGGAGACGGGTCAGCATGCGGTGATCCTACCGGTCACACGCGCCGTGGTGAACAGCCCAGCGTGCAAGGCCATCCAGCACCAATGCGGGTCGGTAGTCGGCGTCGGGCAGCAAGGGCAGCAACGGCAACGCGCCGCCACCATGCACCACCAATACCGGCGCACTGCCCAGCAGTAGCTGCGCCTGGCGCAGGCTGCGCTCGACCAGTGCCACGGCGGCGCCATCGCAGCCGGAGGCAAGCGCATCGGCGGTGTCGTTGGCGAACTCGGCGTAGTCACCGCCCGTGGCGGGCAGTTGCATGGCGCGCGCGTGCAGGGCTTCACGCATCACCGTTGGCGACGCACCAATGCGGCCACCACGGTGCAGGCCATCCGCGTCGATCAGATCGATGGTCAGGGCGGTGCCGACACCGACCACCAGCACCGATTGCTGTGCCGGTGCGACCGCCAACAATCCCAGGAAACGGTCCACGCCGAATTTCTCGGGGCGTGCATAGGCCACGGTCACGCCCGCACATTGCGGCAGGGTCCTGGCCACCTGCACCTTGGCGAAGCGGGCCTGCAGCATCTGCATGACTTCTTCGGTCAAGGTCGCCGAAGCAACGCTGGCTACCCAGGCGGTATCGCCTTGCGGCAGGGCTTCCAACGCGCTGGCAGTCATCGCCTCGGCGCCATGCGCCCAGGCCTGCACGCTACCGGCGCGAGTACCGTGCAACGGTGCGAATTTGAAACGCGAATTACCCAGGTCAAACAACCAATCGCTCATGCCGCCCTCACGCTGACTTCGCCGGCATGGAAACAGGTTTCCCGCCCATCAATCTCCACCTGCAATGCGCCGTCCTCGGCCAGCCCACAGGCCACGCCATCGTGCAGTACACCGGCCTCCTCCACCCGCACCGCGCGGCCCTGCAGTACATCCATGGTCGCGTAGCGTGGCAGGAACGGCGCCAGGCCATGCTGCTCGAACTGTTCCAGTGCCGGCAGCAGCGAAGCCAGCAAGGCCGCCGCCACGGTGTTGCGCGATACCTGGGCACCAGCCAGCGTATCCAGATCGGTCCAGGGCTGGCTGATGTCGGCAGCGCTGGCCTGCGGCATGCGTACGTTCAAACCCAGTCCGATCACCGCCCGCGCCGGCCCGGCGAATTCGCCACCGCCTTCGACCAGCAGGCCACCGAGCTTATGGCCGTCCACGACCACGTCATTGGGCCATTTCAACCCGGCATGCTTGAAACCCAGCGCATGCAGCGCCTCCACCACCGCCACGCCGACCGCCAGGCTCAGCCCGCCCATCCGCGACAGGCCGCCGCCGAAGCCGCGCGACAGTGAAAGATAGATGTGTGCGGCCAGCGGCGAGGCCCAATGGCGGCCGCGACGGCCGCGGCCTCCGGTCTGGCGTTCGGCCAGCAGCACCGCGGTTCCGCGCTCAGGCGCGCTGCGCTGCAGCAATTCGGTGTTGGTCGAGCTCAAAGTCCACGCTGTTTCCAACCCGGACAGCAGCGGCAGTACCGCCGCCGGCAGGGCTGTGCGGATCTGTTGCGGGTCCAGCAATTCCAGCGGCTGGGCCAGCCGATAGCCGTCGCCAGCGCGCCCTTCGATCACCACGCCAGCAGCGCGCAGCCCTTGAATACGCTTCCAGACGGCCGCCCGGGTCAATCCCAGCTCACGCGCCAGCGCATCGCCGGACAACGCCCCGGCACCCAGCTTGGCCAGCAATTGGCGGTCATCCACAGCAGCTTCCTCACAACAGACCGGGAAATTATGCGGCAAGGCCCGGGGAGCGCCCAGCGTCGGCTCCCAATTCCGGAGAAAAAGCAGGCTAGAATCGGAAATTCGCCCGCCCTTGGATGTTGACGATGCGCCACCTCGCTCATTGCCTGATCCTGCTGCTGGCGCCGGTTGCAGCGCAGGCTTCGGACGCGCTCGGCGGCGCTGGCCAAAGTGCGTGCAGCTACGCGCCGGCCGAAGTGGAGCGGGTGGCGGCCCCGGCCGCCGCGGTTGGCATCGCCAACGCCCCGCCGGCCACCCCGGCCCCGGCCAAGACCGCTACCCCGCGTGCTGCTGCCGGTGGTGGAAGCGATGAGGATCTGCTGCCGCGCCTGCGCGCACCGCGCTGGCACCGCTTGTTGCCCGGGATGTTCCGCTGATCCAGTCGTTGCTGCGCTGGTGGCAGCGCACGCCGCCTCCACTTGATGACGCACTCTGGCAGCAGACCTGCCGGCACTGCCTGTGGTTGTCCACGTTGTCCGCCGAGCGCGAGCGCAAGCTGCGGGCGCTGGTGGAGCTGTTCCTGCAGCGCAAGACCATCACCCCGGTTGCCGGGCTGGAGCTGGATGCCGGCCAGCGCATGCTGCTGGCAGCGCTGTGCTGCCTGCCGCTGATCGAGTTCGGTCGCGAAGGCCTGCATGGCTGGTCGGAACTGGTGGTCTACCCGGATGCATTCCGCGTGCGCCAGACCCATACCGATGCGGCCGGGGTATTGCACGAGTGGGACGACGAGCTGATCGGCGAGGCCTGGGGCAGCGGCCCACTGATCCTGTCGTGGGCCGATGTGCAGGCTGACATCGCCGATCCGCAGGCCGGCTTCTGCGTGGCCGTGCATGAGATGGCGCACAAGATCGATGCGCTGGATGGCGCCATCGATGGCACACCGCCACTGCCGCGCGAATGGCAGCGGCAATGGGCGCGGGATTTCCAGCAGGCCTATGACGCGTTCTGCGCGCAGGTGGATGCGGAGGTCGAAACCGTGATTGACCCCTATGCGGCGGAAGCGCCAGAGGAGTTTTTTGCGGTAGTCAGCGAGTACCACTTCTCTGCGCCGGACCTGCTGGCGGAGACAATGCCGGCGGTGGCCGCGCATCTGCGGCGGTTTTATGGGCCGGTTGAGGCTGCGCTGCGGTAGAGCGAGAGCAGGATCAAAAGCGAACCCCTCCCCGGCCCTCCCCTACGCACTGCGTGCGCAAGGGAGGGAGCAGGCTTCGCCCCCTCCCTTTGGCGCAGCCAAGGGGAGGGTTGGGGAGGGGTCGGTTTTTGACTTTGGTTTCAGCTCAAGCGCAAGAAGCACCAAGAACACGCACGCGGCCGGCAATTCCCAGGTCTGTTCCGGAACTAGATACCCGGCGGCAAGGTCACTTCAAAACGGGCGCCGCCCAGCTCTTCCGAACGCTTGACCTGCAGTTCACCGCGATAGGCCTTGATCAGGTCCTGCACGATCGACAGACCAATGCCGTGGCCCTGCACGCGCTCATCGCCGCGCACGCCACGCTGCAGCACCTTGGCGATATTGTCCTCGGCAATGCCCGGGCCATCATCGTCCACTGCCAACGCCAGGCCTGCGCGCTTGCCATTGCCAGCGGTGATCGGCTTGGCGGTCAGCAGCACGCGTCGGTTGGCCCACTTGAAGGCGTTCTCCAACAGGTTGCCCAGCAGTTCCTGCAGGTCGCCCGGCTCGCCGTAGAAGTTCACCCCCGGCGCCACCTCGAACTCGCAGAACACGCCCTTGGCGGCGTAGACCTTCTCCAGCCCGCGCACGATTTCCTCGGCGGTGGTTTCGATCGGCACCGGCGCGGAGAACAGCTTGTGCCCGGACGATGCTGCGCGTGCCAGCTGGTAGGACACCAGGTTGTTCATGCGCTGCAACTGTACGCCCACTTCCTCGCGCAGCTCGCTCTCATTGCTGGTACCGCTTTCCAACTCGTTGCGCAGCACCGCCAGCGGTGTCTTCAGGCTGTGCGCCAGATCGGCCAGGGTATTGCGCTGGCGCTCCAGGTTCTCGCGCTCGCTCTCGATGAAGGCGTTGATGCTTTCGGTCAGCGGCTCCAGCTCGCGCGGATGCAATTCGCTCATGCGTTCGCGTTCGCCGCGCTGCACGCGGGTCAGTTCGTTGATCACGCGCTTGAGCGGACGCAGGCTCCACTGCAGCACCAGGGTCTGCAGCAACAACAGGATCAGGCCGGTAACGCCCAGCCAGAACCACACCGCCGCACGGAAACTGCGCAGCTGCATGCCCAGCGCGCGCGAATCCTCAAGCACATAGATGGTGTACGGAAACTCGGATTCGGGCGCGCCATCGCCGCCCCATACCAGGCCCATGCCGTAGCGATAGACCTCGCCGGGCGCGCCGTCGATCTGGGTGATGGGCAAGGGGCCTTCGAACACTTCCTCACGCGGCTTGAGCGTGCGCTCGCTCACGTCCGGCAGCATCGGGCCTTCGGCCGACATCGAGTTGGCGACATGGCCGGGCATCACCACCTGCAGGTACAGGCCGCTGCCGGGCACATCAAAACGGGGATCCGGTGGCTGTTCGCGGATGTACAGCGAGCCATCACGGGTGAAATCGATGCCACCGGCATAGGCGGTGGCGTAGTTCTTCAGGCGCTCGCTGAGGTTGTCACGCGCGGTCTGGCCAAAGGCCGCATCCAGCGCGTAACCGGCCAGGGCCAGGAAGGCCACCAAGCCTACCGACGCCGCCAACAGCTGGCGGGCCTGCAGGGAGCGGGGCCGCCAACGCTTCAATAGCCACTGACGGCCCGTCATCACGCTCTACCCCTTGGCGGGGCTCAGCCCTCGTTGCGCGGAATCGCGAAGCGGTAGCCGCGACCACGCACGGTTTCGATCGGCTTGAGCTCGCCGTCCGGGTCCAGCTTCTTGCGCAGGCGGCCGATGAACACTTCCAGCACGTTCGAGTCGCGGTCGAAATCCTGCTGGTAGATGTGCTCGGTCAGGTCGGCCTTGGAGACCAGCTCACCGGCATGCATCATCAGGTATTCCAGCACCTTGTACTCGTAGCTGGTCAGGTCGACATTGCTGCCGGCCACGCTCACCGTCTGGGCTGCCAGATCCAGCGCCACCGGGCCACATTCCAGGGTCGGCTTGGACCAGCCAGCGGCGCGGCGCAGCAGCGCGTTGACGCGGGCCAGCAGCTCTTCCACATGGAACGGCTTGACCAGGTAGTCATCGGCACCCTGCTTCAGGCCCTCGACCTTGTCCTGCCAGCTGGAACGTGCGGTCAGGATCAGCACCGGGAATTTCTTGCCCTCGTCACGCAGCGCGCGGATCAGCTCCATGCCCGACATCTTGGGCAGGCCCAGATCGATGATGCCCACGTCGAACGGCACTTCGCGGCCCATATACAGGCCTTCCTCGCCATCCTGAGCGGCATCCACGGCAAAACCTTCGCGCTTGAGGCGGGCCGCAAGGGTTTCCCGCAGCGGGGCTTCGTCTTCAACCAGAAGGATACGCATGAACTCTCCCTAGTACTTTGGGCCGGCCAAGCGGCCAGCGTGTGTATTCAAAACCCACAACCACTATCGCTGTTCAGGAGTTATCGCCGCGTGGTGGCAGCTCCGCCCGCTGGTCGCGCGGGTGGTCTCGTGAAGGCGAAGGGTCGTCCATGTAGCGTACGCGCCCACGGTCATCCATGTATTTGACACGATTGATGTCGCGGCCGTCATACGGCACGCGCTCGGCGCCAAGAATGCGCCCACCGGTCTCGCGTTGCACGCGCCGCACGGCATCGGACAGCGAGCGGTCTGCACCGCCCTGACGGCCCGCGCGCGCAACGCGCTCACCGCCGTCCATGCCACGGGCGTGCTCGCCCCGCGATTGTTGCGGCTGCTGCGCCGACGCCACGACCACGCCCGGACCGGCCACGACCAACGTGGCAATCAGGGCGACCAGCAGACGACGACGGGAAAGCGAATGCATGGGACAGATCCTAGCGGACGGCGAGGCAACGTTCAAAATTCGTAAACCACGACCCCTGAAAATTTCCCCGAGGCCTTACGAAATCGAGCCAAATTCTTGATTTTTAGGGGTGAATCCGATCTGAACCCGTCCCCTCGCCCTGCCTACTCGTTCAGCAAGCTGACCGAACATGTCCTGCGGCGCCGCCTCCATCGACCGCTCAGGCAACCCGTGCGGCCTGCTGGCGGGTGACCTCCAATGCCTGCTCGACCAGTGCCCAATCGGCACCCGGCCGGTGCGCGCCCTCGCTGAGCACCTGGCGGAAACCGCGTCCACCCGGCTGGCCATGGAACAGGCCGAGCACGTGGCGGGTGATGTGCTTCAAGGCCAGGCCGGCAGCCAGCTGTGCCTCGACATAGGGCCGCAGCGCAACCAGCAGTTCCTCGCGGCCGCGCAGCGGCTGCCCGGTCTGCGCGCAGTCCAGGGCATGCAGCACGTAGGGGTCGTGATAGGCCGCGCGGCCGAGCATCACCCCGTCCATGTGCTGCATGTGCTGCTGTGCGGCCTCGACCGTGGCGATGCCACCGTTGATCACCAACGGCAGCGTCGGACGCTCACGCTTGAGCTGGTAGGCCCATTCATAGCGGAGCGGCGGGATCTCGCGGTTTTCCTTGGGCGACAAGCCCTTGAGCCAGGCATTGCGGGCATGCACCACCACCATCGCGGCGCCGGCCTGGACCTGCCGATCCACAAAACCGGCAAACACGTCGTAGTCCTTGTCCTCGTCCACACCCAGGCGGCATTTGACCGTGATCGGGATATCCACCGCCGCCACCATCGCCGCGACGCATTCAGCAACCAATTCAGGTTCACGCATCAGGCAGGCACCGAAGCGCCCGGCCTGGACCCGGTCAGACGGGCAGCCACAATTGAGGTTGACCTCGTCATAGCCCCAGTCAGCGGCGATCCGCGCGGCCTGCGCCAGCGCATCCGGATCACTGCCACCCAACTGCAGGGCCAGTGGCTGCTCGACCGGGTTGAAGCCGATAAGCCGCTCGCGGTCGCCATGGATCACCGCATTGGCATGCACCATCTCGGTATACAGCCGCGCGCCCGGCGCCAACAGCCGGTGGAACACCCGGCAATGCCGGTCCGTCCAGTCCATCATCGGGGCAACGGACAGGCGCAGGGAGTCGGCGTAGCGGGTGGCAGGCGAGGCGGAAAGCTGGGACATGATCGGATCGAAAGTCAGGTGGCTGTGCGGCCTCAACGGGCGCCAGCGGGGAACTCGGGCTGCAAAGAGTAAACGACCGGGCTGAACCCCGCCGGTCCACGATCGCTGCAGCCAGCCGGCGAAAGCCAAGGGGACCCTCCACACGCCAGCTCATGCAGGATGCCAGGGCCGCAGCCTGACAGCCGGTCGTCCAGCGCTCTTACCCCGCCCATGGGCCGCCGCAGGGGGCGCGGCTGCACCATTTGCAGGGGATATGGCCCAGCGGTTCAGCGCACTCTTACGGTCTGCGGCGATAACAGGCGGGTAAACGTCACCGATCACAGCACGAGCCGTCCCTTGGATACTGCCACCGCTCCCCGTTCCGACCTGCTGGCCGGGCTTTCCGACGCCCAACGCGACAGCCTGCTTGCCCGGATGCGGCGACTGCAGCTGCGCAAGGGCGAGCACCTGGTGCGCCAGGGCGAGGCCGCCAATCATGTCTACTACGTGCTGCGCGGGCGCTTTGAGGTTCTGCTCGGTGGCCGTCACCTGGTGGCCGAGATCGGTGCGGGTGAACCGGTCGGCGAGATCGCCTTCTTTGGTGGCCTGCCGCGTACCGCCGATGTGGTCGCCAGCCGCGACTCGGAGGTATTGGAGCTCAGCCGCGACAGCTTTGAGCATGTATCGGCGGCGCAGCCGGATTTCACCCAGTCGATCCTGCGCATCCTTGGCCGACGCCTGGCCGCCACCACCTCGGCGGCGGCGGCGATGGCCCCCCGCATCGCCGATGCCATCGGACTGTGCCCGGCCGGCAGCGCCCCCATCCCGGCGCAGCTGGTCGAACAACTGCTGCAGGCCTTGCAGGCCAGTGGCACCGCCGCCAGCGCCCTGCGTGCACGCGACCTGCCCGCCGACGTCGTCGCCGACAACGAGCAGCAGCTCTCGCAGTGGCTGGGCCTGCAGGAACACGCCGGCAACAAACTGGTGCTGGTCGCCGGCGATGGCAATGACGTCTGGGACCGCGCCGCGCTGCGCCACTGTGACCAGTTGCTGCTATGCGGCCGCCAGGACCTGGCGGAGGCCGGCCCGGTACCGCTGAGTGCGCTGGAAGCCTATGCCCTGCCCCTGTTCCGGCCGCGCCAGGTCGGCCTGCTGCTATGGCGCGAACAGGCCGGCGATGCCATCCGCCACACCCGTCATTGGCTGCAGGATCGGCCACTGCACTTGCACCATCATCTGGCATTGCAGCAACCACGCGACTACGCACGGGTGGCGCGGCTGCTGACCGGACGCGGGCTGGGTGCGGTACTGGGCGGCGGCGGTGCATTGGGTGCCGGCCATATCGGCACCTTGCGGGCGCTGTCCGAGGCCGGCATCGAACTGGACATCATCGGCGGCACTTCGATTGGCTCGGTGGTCGGCCACGCTTACGCCGCCGGCCAGGACGCCGCGGCGATGATGCAGGACTACGAGCAGTTCTTCCTGCGCAACAAGGCGCTGGGGCGCTTCACCCTGCCCTGGTACAGCCTGCTCGACCACCGCCACCTGGATGCCTGCATGCAGGCACAGCTCGGCGATGCACGCCTGGAAGACCTGCCGCTGAACTACTTCGCGGTGGGGGCCAACCTGTCCACCAACGAGTTGGAAGTGGTGCGCCACGGCCTGACCTGGCAGGCACTGCGCATTTCCACCGCCATCCCGGTGGCGCTGCCGCCGTGGATCAACGAACAAGGACAGGTGCTGGTCGATGGCGGGGTGATGAACAACGTGCCGATCTCGGTGATGCGCGCCATCAAGAGCGGGCCCAACATCGTGTCGATGCTGTCGCCGGGCAACGAGTGGCGGGTGCGGAGTGCCTACGGCAACGTACCATCGCGCCTGTCACTGGCCTGGCAGCTGCTGCGCGGGCGACGCAGGGGCGATGACTTCCCGCGTATTGGTGAGGTGGCGGCGCGTTCGATGCAGATCACCTCCGGGCGCATGCTGCGCGGCACCGGTCTTGGCAGCGACCTGCTGCTGAAACCACCCACCGTCCCGGGCATGGGCCTGCTCGCCTTCAAGCTGGGCCGTGCGCAGGAACAGGCCGGTTATGAATACACGCTGCGTTTCCTCGACAAGGCCGGCGGCCTGGACGGCATCAACGCCTGGCGCCGCGGCGAAGTGATGCCCGGCTTCGAGGATTGATGCCGCGCAAGGCACGCGATCAGGGCAAGGGGCCGAACACCAGCAGCAAGGCCACCCACACAAATTTGCAGACGATGTGCAGCAGCTGGTCGACGTTGTAGCTGATGCGATGGCCGCACTTGAGGTCATCGATCAAAGCATGTGCCAGCGCCTCGAACAGGCCCAGCAACATGCTGCCGGTGACCCAGCCCACTACCCCACCGTGGATCACCGCATGCGCGCCCAATGCCTGGTACCACGGCACCCCGGCCAGCGGCGCGAAGCGGTTCTTGGCCCTGGACAGAAACTCGCCCTGCAACGGGTAATCCGCCAATGCATGGCCGACGATCAACAACACAAACGTGGTCAACGACGGAATCAGGGACATGTGCCGATTGGGTTCAGGTCAGGGGTTGAGTCTGGCACTACTTGGAGGTCGCCGTGAAGATGCCATCCCATTGCGTCGGCGGATGTTTGATCAACTGCTCAAGTCGCTGCAGATAAAGCATGTGCAACTGCGTAAGCAGCTGCAGTTCGTACTGCGCCTGCAGTGCGCCGAGCGCACGCAGCGCAGCACCGAAATCCCCGCAGCGATACAGACCAAGAACCTGTGCGTGGGCCTGTGCCAGCGCCTGGAAATCCGCCTGCTGCGCAAACTGCGCATCGCCAAGCAAGGCAAACAGCTGCACCGGTTCAGTGCGTCCCACCACCCGCACCCGATCCACTTCCAGATAGGCCAGATCGGCAGCCTCGACGCGCACCGCATCGGTCACCATCACGGTGACGCCGTAGTACTTGGTCAGCCCTTCCACGCGCGAGGCGAGGTTGACGGTGTCACCAATGGCCGAATAGGAGAACCGCTGCTGCGAACCCAGGTTGCCGACGCAGGCATCGCCCAGGTTCAAACCCACACCGATGCGCAATGCGCTGCCGCGTTCGCGATTGAGCGCCTCCACCGCAGCCACCATGCCCAGCGCCGCCAGGCAGGCCTTGCGTGGATGCGCGGCGATGTCGACCGGTGCATTCCAGAACGCCATGATCGCGTCGCCGATGTACTTGTCGATGGTCGCTTCATGCGCCAGCAACACATCGGTCATCGGCGTCAGGAAGTCATTGAGCAACGCGGTCAATGCATCCGGGCTGAGATTCTCCGACAACGAGGTGAATCCGCGGATATCAGAGAAAAGCACGGTGATCCGCCGCGTCTGGCCACCAAGCTGCAGGGCCTGCGCATCGTGCGACAGTCGCTCGACCAGCGCAGGTGACAGGTAGCGCGCAAATGCCGAACGCACGAAACGCTTCTCTCGGTTACCGGCAAACAGCAATGCCGGCAGCATGCTGACAAACACCGCCAGCAGGCATAGCAGTGCCGGCACCGGATCCAGCAACCAGGCGTGCCGGGTATACGCCCACCACGCCATGCCGAGCACACCGGCCAGCAACAGCAGAAAGACCAGCGAAGAAAGCAGCGGCCGTGCACCCGCCAGCACCAGCAACAACAGCACACTGCTGACGATGGCAACCAGCACTTCCGCGCCGCGCGCCCAATCCGGGCGCTGCAGGGATTGTTGATTCAAGGCCTGGTCGATCAGCTCGGCATGCACATTGACGCCGGGTTCGGCCGCCGCCAGCGGCGTGGCAACGATGTCGCGCAGGCCGATGGCCGAGGTGCCGACCAGCACAACACGGCCCTCCACCTTGTCCGACCATGCCGCCGCATCACCCTGCAACAGCTGCCATGCCGGAATCACCGTCATATGCGGCATGCCCGAATAATGGACGCGAAAGCGGCCATCGGCGGCGGCTGGCAACTCCAGCATGCCGACCTTCACTGCAGTCAGCGCAAGCGGGCCAGCGGCGCTTTCACCGCTGGCATCACTGGAGCGCAGCACCAGGCCGGTTGCGCCCTGCGCGACGCGCAGGGCTTCCACGCCCAGACCGGGATAGAGCTGACCATTGGCGGACGCCAGCAACGGCATCGCACGGATGATGTTGTCGTGTGCCGGCGGAAACGAAAAGCTGCCGATGCCGGTGGCCGCCGCGCTCAACGCCGGCAGATTGGACAACCCGCCTTCGAAAGCGGGCAGATAGCGGCGCGGGTCGCTGCCGGCGAACGACAGCCCGGCCAGCGGCGGCGACAATGCGCGCCCGGTTTCGCTCGACAGCGCAACCCCCATCACCACCGGGTTGCGCTCGATGGCCTCGGCGAACACGCGATCATTGTCCAACGGCGCGCCATCCGGCACCTGGACGCCGATGCCCTGCGCCTGCAGGCGCTGCAGCTGTGTTCCCAGCGAAGTACGGTCCGGTTCGGTGAACACCATGTCGAAGGCAATGACCGCCGCACCAAGACTGCCGACGGTATCGACCAGCTGTCCCATCTGATCGCGCGGCCACGGCCATTGCCCAACCCGCGCCAGCGATGCCTCATCGATGTCCACCACCAGCACGCCCGGATCAGGCGTGGCCGCACGCGGGGCGGCGCGCTGGAAACTGTCGAACAGCAGATCAGCCTGCCGCGACAGACCATCGCGGAACGCGGTGTCGATCAGCAATGCCAGCAACAACACCGCCACCCCACCGAGCAGCAGCCTGGCGCGGCGCGGTCGCGCTGGCGTTGCCTTGCGACGGCTCGACGACAGCGCGCTCACGGGGCGCCGGAAGCAGGCGTCTCACTGGTTTTCTTGCCAGCGAAGATGCCGGTGGCCGACCAGTTCGTTCCGCCTTCCTCACGCACATCGAAGGTGCCCAGCATCGCCGCGGTGTTGTCCGTGCCGTCCGAGGCGAAGCCAGCGGTGTAGCGGCCGAAATAAGGCGCGGCCATGGTGGACTCGATGGTTCCCGAGATCGCGTTGTCCGGCATGCCGGAAGCGGCCGAACCCAGGTCAAAGCTGCTGCCGAAACTGTGCCCATCGAAATTGGCGATGTTCAAGCTGCCGGTGCCGGCGGCAAAGTTCACTGTCGCGGTGAAATCCCCGGTCAAACCGTCGACGACCTGGTCATCACGATAAGCCGCACCGATCACCATGCCCGAATAGGAGGCAACGATGTTGGTCGGCAGCTCGGCCAGCGGGGTCAGCTTGCCGATGATCCAGTAACCGTTCTGTGCGACGTTCGGCGGCACATCCTCGCCCGGCATGCCCGGCTGGGTTCCCGGTACATTGATCGCCTCCCAATGTCCCCAGCTCAGGTAATCGCAGCTGCAGAGCAGGTCCGGGCTTCCGTCCACGCGCAGGCTGCCTTGGTTGCTTTCGAACTCATAGCTGCGGTCATGCAGATAGTCACCCGCACCTGACAGGGAGGCACCGTTCCAGGACTCCGGCGCAATGCTGGCGGTGAAGGTACCGGCGGCAGCATCGAACTGGAAGCTCGCGGTGCTTGTGGACACTGCCGTGTTGCCGGCATAGGCAGAGGCGAAGCCTTGCATGATGCCGTTCAGCGTCTTGGGCAAGTCCGGTTCTACTGGTTCTACCGGTTCTACCGGTTCTACCGGTTCTACTGGTTCTACTGGTTCTACTGGTTCTACTGGTTCTACCGGTTCTACCGGTTCTACCGGTTCTACCGGTTCTACTGGTTCTACTGGTTCTACTGGTTCTACTGGTTCTACCGGGTCTACCGGACCTACAGGGTCGACCGGCGTCACCGGATCCGGCGGTGTGGCGCGGCTCTCAAGCTCTGTCTCGAGCTGCGATTGCCCGGGGCTGTCGCCCTGCGCAGCAGGCAGCAATGCCGAAGGCCCCTGCCCCGGCACAACACCGGGCACACCCAGCGCCGGCCCCATCGGAGCGCCGCTGAACCCGGCACGCGCGTTTGGCTGTGCCTCCAGCCCACCGACATTCTGGTCCTCACCCTGCGCCGCTGGCAGCGCCGCCGCCGGATCAACCGGCGCACCGCCGCCATTGTTGATCAAGGCACCATCGCCGTTGGAACTGAAGCCCGTACCCGGTTGGTGCAGCACCACCGCCGGTCCCTGCGCCGGTTCGAAGCGTGCCTCATCGCCAAACTCGAACTGCCCGATGGCACTGCCTGCACAACCGGCCGCCGCATCATCCACGCACAAACCCAGAATGCCGCCACGGATGCCGGCCACGCCGACCGGCGTCTTGATCTTCACTCCATCCGCGCTCTTGGACGCCGCACCGCCAATGAAACGCATAACCCCGCGCGACATGCTGCCAGCCAGCTGCGCCGTTCCCCGCTCGGGGTTGTAGACGAATTGATCGATCACCAACGACGAACGCGGGCCGATGGTGAAACTGGAACCGTCCACCAGCAGCACCTGCACCACGCCCTTGGCGTCGGTCTGGAAGCGCTGGTTGCGCAACACGTTGTCGCCCAGTCGCACCACCCGCGGTGCCGTCGAACCGAAGTAACTCTGGGCATCCGGCGCGACCGCCGCCGCAGTGCCCACTTTCTCGGCCGAGGCCGGCGCCACCGCAAGCAACAGGCCCGCAATTACCGCTACCGGTAGATGGATACGCATCGCTGGAATCCTCAGAACGCCTGGATCACTGAAAAGCCGGCAAACCGGTTGTTGTACTCGCGCAGTGCATAGTTGGAATGCAGCCGCCGGTAGCCGGCATACAGCTGCAGATCCGTGCCGCTGCGCAGCGGGATGGTCTGCACCGCCTGCAGCACCAATTCGTTGCCGCGTTGGCGCGTATCGCGGCTGACCACCGTCATCGGCACATCATTGCGCCGCCGCGCTGCCTGTGCAGTCACCGCCAGCATCCACGGTTGGCTGCGTTTGCCGAGCAAGGCGGGGTAGCGATAGTTCACGCCGACGTTGAAGCGCGGTTCCCAATAACTGTTGAACGCGACCTGCGCCTTGCGCCGCTCGACGCCAGGATTCAGCAGCAACTGCCAGTCATCGGCAAGCTGACGGCTGTAGCTGACGCTGGCACGGTAGCGGTCACCCGAATAGGCCTTGGCACTGGCCATGTCCGCGGCCGGGGTATAGCGCTCATCGCGCCAGTCGACATTCGCCGCCAGCAATGATTCACGGCCTATCGGCTTGCGGAAGGCGACCGCCAATCCTCCCGAATGCATGTAGCGCGTGCCATCCAGCCAGGTCTGCCCCAGCAGTCCGGCAACCGCGATACGGGCGTCACGCCACCCCCAGCGGTTGAGTGAAATGTCCGGCCCCAGGCGCAGCTCCAGCCCGTCGCTGCCCAGTTCCCCCAGATCGCGATAGCGACTGGAGGCTGCGGCCAGCGACACATCCAACACATCGCCCTGTTTGGACAGCGGCTGCCGATAGCGCAGCAAAGCGCCCAGTTGCAGACTGCTGTCACTGGCTGCGCGCGAATCGGGAGCCAACTCGAAATCACGGCCATTCAAGCTGATGCTGTCACGGTCCGGCGCACCGTTGGCGTTGCTTTCCGCGCGTGCGCCGATGCTGAGCATGCCGCTGAAGCCGCCGCGCTGTTTGCGCTCACCTTCAATCACGGCCATATAGCCCGCGATGCGCCGACGTACTGGATCCGGTGTCTCCGGCAATGCCAGCACCCGGTCGAACAGCTGCCGCGCGCGCGGATAGGCACCCAGGCGGAAATACAGCGCCGCAAGCTCCAGTTGCAGCCGCGGCGTCGCCGGCCGCACGATCAGCATCCGCTCGTAAGTGGCGATCGCCGCCTCGTAATCACCGAGGCGGGTGGATGCCACCGCATAGGCGAAACCGGCATCCAGGTCCGCCGGATCGTCGAGGATCTTCTGGAACAGTTGCCGCCGCTCCGTTTCCAGCTGCGCGACCTCGCTGACCGGCACTGCCGCCGGTACGTTGTAGAAATGGTGCTGCGCCAGCGCCGTGCCGCCAGGCAAAAAGCACAGTACCGCCGCCAGGACGGCAAGGCGCGCGCGTCCCCGCCGCGCGTCCAGCACATGTCCCTCCGGGCGACGGTACTGCCCCCCCATGCTCCGTGATTCCACAATGGCCTCCTGCATCGCGGTTCCGGCTACCGGCTCGATAGCCCAGGCGCAATGTGCGCGGAGTGTATAGAGGCACCGTAAGAACACCGCGCGGTCGCGACCTTGGCGTAAGACCGCCCCGGCTAGAATCAACGCCCCACCCGTCGAGTCCGCTCAATGAACGCTTACGCCCTGTTGGCCTGCGCCATCGCCCTGGAGGTGCTCGCCACCTCGCTGCTCAAGGCCTCCGATGGCATGAGCCGGCTATGGCCCACCGTGGGTGCGCTGCTCGGTTACAGCGTGTGCTTCTGGCTGTTGGCATTGGTGATGAAGACCATCCCCACCGGCATCGCGTACGCGATCTGGTCCGGCGTCGGCATCGTGTTGATCTCGTTGATCGGGCTGTTCGTGTTCAAGCAGAAGCTTGATGCGGCCGCCATCGTCGGCATTGGCCTGATCTGCGCCGGGGTGCTGGTGATCAACCTGTTCTCACGTTCAACGGCACATTGAGCGATAGAGCCGAGCGTGGTCCGCCGTTGCCCCCTCCCTTTTGCGTAGCAATGGGGAGGGCCGGGGAGGGGTGCTTTGGCTTTGCTTGCTTCGCGGCTTACGCCGCTCCTACGAGATTGTTGGTAACGCCTCTGCCGAGCATGGCTCGGCACTACCGCCGTTGCTCCCACCCTTTTGCGTCGCAAAGGGGAGGGGTGCTTTGGCTTTGCTTGCTTCGCGGCTGACGCCGCTCCCACAAGATTGCTCGCCACGCCCCTGCCGGGCATGGCTCGGCACTACCTTGCTTCCATCGCCGCTGGCTTAAACTGTGCTTCCCCGCGTGAGGAAGTTGTCGATGTACGGAACCGACGTTGCGCTGCTGGTAATCGATCTGCAACCGGATTTCATGCCCGGCGGTGCCCTGCCCTGCCCGCATGGCGACACTATCGTGCCCGGCATCGCTGCGCTGTTGTCAGCACGCCACTACCACACCGTGGTTGCCACCCAGGATTGGCACCCGGCCGATCACGCCTCGTTCGCCAGCCAGCACCACGGGCGTAAACCATTCGACGCCATCGAACTGCACGGCCAACCACAAACCCTATGGCCAGACCACTGCGTCCAGGGCACGGAGGGAGCAAGTCTGGATGCACGGGTGGACTGGAAGCACGCCGACCTGATACTGCGCAAAGGCACACAACGGCTCGTGGACTCCTATAGCGCGTTCCGCGAGAACATCGGCCCGCAAGCCACCCGTGCCCCCACCGGACTGGCCGGCTGGCTGCATGAACGCGGCATCCGCGAGGTCCACGTCTGTGGCCTGGCACGTGACTACTGCGTGCTGTGGAGCGCGCAGGACGCGGCCATCAGCGGCTTCCGGGTGCGCTTCCTGTGGGAGCTGACCCGGCCGGTGGCCGCCGCCAGCGACGAGGCCACGCGTATTGCGTTGATGGAAGCAGGTATCGAGATCGGCTGAACCCGGGCCGGATTCAGCGGAACACCACCGTGCGGTGCCCGTTGAGCAGGATGCGATGCTCGACATGCCGGCGCACCGCACGCGCAAGCACCTGCGATTCGGTATCGCTACCCAACTGCACCAGATCACGCGGCGTCATCGCGTGATCCACCCGCGCCACGTCCTGCTCGATGATCGGACCTTCGTCCAGGTCCGAGGTCACGTAGTGCGCGGTGGCACCGATGATCTTGACCCCGCGCGCATGCGCCTGATGGTAGGGCTGCGCGCCCTTGAAGCTGGGCAGGAAGCTGTGATGGATATTGATCGCCCGTCCGGACAGCGCCTGGCACAGGCGCGGTGACAGGATCTGCATGTAACGCGCCAGCACCACCAGATCGATGCGCTCGCGCTCGACCAGGTCGATGATCTGCTGTTCCTGCTGCTCGCGGTTATCGGCATCCACCGGCAGGTGATGGAACGGCACATCGTAGGAACCGGCCAGCCCGGCGAAGTCGTTGTGGTTGGATGCCACCGCAGTGATATCCACCTTCAGCTGGCGGCTATGGGTGCGGAACAGCAGGTCATTGAGGCAATGGCCCTGCTTGCTGACCAGCACCAGCAGGCGCGCACGGCGGCGCGCGTCGTGCAGCTCCCACTGCATCGCGAACTCTTCGCCCAGGGCCTGCAGCCTGGCGCGCACCACCGGTTCATCGCCCGCATTGCCCATGTCGAAATGCACGCGCAGGAAGAAGCGGCCGCTTTCATCATCACCAAACTGCTGGGCATCGAGGATGTTGCAGCCCGCCTCGAACAGCAGGCCGGACACGCGATAGACAATGCCGGTGCGGTCCGGGCAGGAAAGAGTGAGGATGAAATCGGGACGCATGGCCAACAACATTTATCGGTGGGGTCGTGGAAAGTAACCGTTCCAGTCGATCCCCGGCAAAGACAGTTGCAGCTGACACGGTTTGCCCGTCGGCCTGCTCAGTGCGGATGTACCGTCAGCGCCACCAGTCGCATCACCACCGGCCGCACCATTAGCACGCAGCAGAATGCGGTTGGCATCGCCAGGCAGTAAGCCGACAGCACCCGCGCCGGGAACTGGCCATCGATGCCGGCATTGGCGGCCGTGATCACCAGGCACATCAGCATGGCCATGATCGAGGCCATGAAGAACGCGAAAACAACAGGCGTGGTGCGCGCATGCAACTTCCAGCGGGCAACGGCGACGGAACGGGGGTCTGGCATCCAGCGGGATCCATGCATGCAGCAATCAGGCGCTGCGGGCCGGGCACGATAGTCGGCAAGCCGAGGGACGGCTAGATCGCGTCGGCTTGGCGCTTTATAAAGATTTACTTTGCAATCCTCCCGGAAAATGCCGAGCGGCATGAACATCCTCCACGCCATCCGCAGCTTCATCCGCACCGCCGACGCCGGCAGCCTGGCCGCTGCCGCGCGTACCCTGGGCATCAGTGCGGCAGCGGTGGGCCAGAACATCGCCCGCCTGGAAGCCTATCTGGGCGTGCGCCTGTTCAACCGCACTACCCGCCAATTGGCGCTGACCGAACGTGGCGCGCTGTATCTGGCGCAGGTGCGGCATATCGAGCGCGACCTGCAGCGCGCCCAGGCAGCGGTGACCGACCCCGATGCGATGCCGGCCGGTCGGCTGCGCATCGCCAGCAGTGCCGCGTTCGGCCGGCATGTGCTTGCACCATTGCTGCCGGCCCTGCAGCAACGTTATCCGCGACTGGAAATGGAGCTGCTGCTGGCCGACCGCAGCGTCGACCACGCCCATGAAGACGTGGATGTCAGCATCCGCATCGAGCCGCAGCTGGAGGAAGGCCTGGTGGCACGGCCCATCGCGCAGGTGCCATTCGTGTTCTGTGCCGCACCGGCCTATCTGGCCAGCGCCGGCACACCGCGTACACCCGATGAGCTGCACGAGCACCGCTGCCTGCTGTTCCGCTATCCGCTGGATGGACGCTACCTGCGCTGGGGTTTCGTCCGCGACGGCCTGCGCTTTGATGCTGAGGTACAACCAGCGCTGGTCAGCGACGATATCGATGCCCTGGCGGCGATGGCCGCACGCGGCGGCGGCATCACCCGGCTGGCGAGCTTCGTCGCCGCCCCGTATCTGGCACGCGGTGAGCTGCAGGCCCTGTTCCAGGATGAGGCCAGCAGCGATGCGCAGGCCTCACCGGAGCCGATGCGCCTGTTCCTGTGCGTCAGCGACCGCCGCGACCTGACCCCGAAAGTGCGCTCGCTGCTGCAGCACATCCTCGATGCCCTGCCGCCTGCCTGGCGCATCGACATCGACCACGCCTGAGCGCCAGCGGCCGCACCGCTGGCGCCTTCGCCGGACGTCAGCCTCGTTGGTCGAGCTTGAACAGACCGCGCGCTTCATGGGGTTCGCAGCGCATGTATTGCGGCGACACCGTCACCTGCGCGCCCAGCGCTGCCGCGGCATGCCACGGCCAGCGCGGGTCGTAGAGAATGCCGCGGGCGATGCCGATTGCGTCGGCCTTGCCATCGACGAGGATTTCCTCGGCATGCGTCGGCTCTGTGATCAGGCCCACCGCGATCACCGGCGTGCCGATTTCGGCCTTGATCGCCGCCGCCTGCGGCACCTGGTAGCCGGGCTCGACCGGAATCTGCTGGCGCGGATCCAGCCCGCCGCTGGACACATGCAGGAAGTCGTTGCCGCGTGCCTCCAGCGCCTTGGCCAGCACGATGCTCTGGGCGACATCCCAGCCGCCTTCTACCCAATCGGTAGCAGAGATGCGCACGCCCAGTGCAACGCTGCTCGGCACCACCGCACGCACCGCATCGAATACCCGCAGCAACAGGCGCATGCGGTTTTCCAGCGAGCCGCCGTAGGCATCATCGCGCTGGTTGCTCAGCGGCGACAGGAACTGATGCAGCAGGTAGCCATGCGCGGCGTGCAGCTCGATCAGCTCCAGACCCAGCCGCACCGCGCGCCTGGCGGCAGCGACAAAGTCTTCGACCACGGCTTCGATGCCGGCATCATCCAACGCTTCCGGGATCGGGTCTCCTGCTTTGAACGGCAACGCCGACGGCGCCAGCACCTGCCAGCCGTGTTCCTGACCCGGGGCGATCGCGCCACCACCGTCCCACGGGCGCGCAGTGGACGCCTTGCGCCCGGCATGGGCCAGCTGCACGCCGATCGGCATGGTCGACCAGCGTCGCGTCGATGCCAGCACCTTGCCCAGCGCCGCCTCGGTAGCGTCGTCCCATAGGCCAAGATCAGCCCAGCTGATGCGCGCACGCGGCTCGACCGCGGTCGCTTCGATGATCAACAGGCCGGCGCCGGACTGCGCCAGCTGGCCCAGATGGATCGTGTGCCAATCGGTGGCCTGCCCGTTTTCGGCCGAGTACTGACACATCGGCGCGATGACGATGCGGTTGGAAAGGGAAAGCGGGCCTAGCGACAACGGTGAGAAAAGCTGGCTCACGTGGGGAACGTCCATCAACGGTGGGGGCGCCCATTGCACGCCGCGCCGGCCGTTGATTCAACCGGCGTGATGGATCACTGCGTCTTGGTGCCGTCCAACAGGAAGGCAAGTGCCTGGGCGCAGGGCATTTCCACCTTCAACGACAGCAGGTGATCGGCGTGGGTACGGCCCAGATTGACAGCGGCCACCGGCAGGCCCGCCTTGGCGGCGGCATCGACGAAGCGGAAACCCGAATACACCATCAGCGACGAGCCCAGCACCAGCACCGCATCGGAACGCTGCAGATGTTCATGCACGGCGGCAACACGCTCGCGCGGCACGTTCTCGCCGAAGAACACCACGTCCGGTTTAAGCACGCCACCACATGCATCACAGGCCGGCACGCTGAAGGCGGAGAAATCGGCTTCCAGATCGGCATCACCATCGGGCGCGATGCCGGCCTCCAAGGTGTCCCAGCCCGGGTTGGCATCCAGCAGTCGCTGTTGCAGCAGCTCACGCGAGCTGCGTGCTTCACAGCCCATGCAACGTACCTGGTCCAGTCGGCCGTGCAGATCGATCACCGTCTGGCTGCCCGCCGCCTGGTGCAGGCAATCCACGTTCTGGGTCAGCAGCAGCTCGATGCGACCATCGGCTTCCAACGCCGCCAGCGCACGGTGCGTGCCATTGGGCAAGGCCTGGCCGAAGCGCGGCCAGCCCAGCAGGCTGCGTGCCCAATAACGCTTGCGTGTTGCTTCCTCGCCCATGAAGGCCTGGTAGGTCACCGGCGGCGTGCGCTTCCATTGGCCATCGCGATCGCGATAGTCGGGAATGCCGGAGTCGGTGCTGCAACCGGCACCCGTTACCACGAACAGGCGCCGATGGCCGGCGATGAATTCCGGCAATTCGGTGATCACTGCCGGCGACAGACGCCCGGTCGGTACCGATGAAGTGGTCATCACCGCGCAGCTCAGGCCTGCGTCGGCAGCGCCGGCACGGTGGTCGGATGACCTTCGCCATCCAGCGCGATCATCACGAAGGTACCTTTGGTGCAGAGCGCACGTTCGCCGTTGTGCAGGTCTTCGGCGATCAGTTCGACTTCCACATGCATCGAACTGCGGCCAACCTTGACCACCCGGCCGATGGTTTCCACCATCTGCCCGATGCGGATCGGCAGCTTGAAATCGACCTGGTCCGAGCGTGCGGTGACCACGGTGCAACGGGAATAACGGGCCGCAGCGAGAAATGCTGCCTTGTCCATCCACGCCAGCGCCTGGCCGCCGAACAGCGTGCCCATATGGTTGGTGTGGTTGGGGAAGACGATTTCCGCCATGCGGACTTCGACCGGCGGGTTCGTTTCGGGAATGGGGGTCATGGGGGTGTCACCTGTAAGTTGGCGCAGATGATACGCCCGCAAAGCTGTGCAGCTTGTGTACGCAGCTGCAGATAGCTTTTGTAGGAGCGGCGTGAGCCGCGAAGCCGATAAAGCCTCAGAAGCCTGCAACGCATCCCTCCCAAACCCTCCCCTTCACCTTCGGTGAAAGAGAGGGAGACCAGTAACGCCGCAGCACTTCGCTCTGCCCCCTCCCTTCGGCGCAGCCGAGGGGAGGGCTGGGGAGGGGTGCCTTTGCTGTTGAAGGTGGCTTCCGCCAAAAAACGGCAATCGAGCGCTACGTGTAGAGCCCAAAGCACCCCTCCCCAACCCTCCCCTGCGCTCCGCGCAAGGGAGGGAGACAAGCGCGCTCCCTTCACCTGCGGTGAAAGGGAGGGAGCCAAGCGCGCTTCGCGCACGGGAGAGCGTCGCTCAGAACGCCATGTCGAACGCCACTTCACCCTGCACGCCGACCTGGTAGGCAGAGGCGCGGCGCTCGAAGAAGTTGGTCAGTTCCTGCACGTCCTGCAATTCCATGAACGGCAGCGGGTTGCGCACGTTGTACTTCTTGGGCATGCCCAGTTTCAGGAAGTGGTTGTCGGCGCAATGCTGCAGGTACTGGCGCATGTCGCGGGTGGAAATGCCAGCCACGCCACCGGACAGCACGTCCTCGGCAAACTGCACTTCGCAGTCGATGGCCTCTTCCAGCATCTGGTAGACCTCCTGCTCCATCTTCGCGTCGAACAGGTCGGGTTCTTCGGCGCGGATCTTGCGTACGCATTCGAAGGCGAACTCCATGTGGCAACTCTCGTCGCGGAACACCCAGTTGGTGCCAGAGGCCAGGCCCGGCAGCAGGCCGCGCGAACGGAAGTAATACACATAGGCAAACGCAGCAAAGAAGAACAGGCCCTCGATGCAGGCGGCGAAGCAGATCTGGTTGAGCAGGAACTGGCGGCGGTCCTCGCGGGTTTCCAGGCGCTTGGTTTCCTGCAGCGAGTCGATCCACTTGAAGCAGAAATCGGCCTTCTTCTTGATCGAGTCGATGTTCTCCACCGCGGCAAACGCCTTGAAGCGTTCTTCCGGATCCGGCAGGTAGTTGTCCAGCAGGGTCAGGTAGAACTGCACGTGCAGCGCTTCTTCGTACAGCTGGCGCGACAGGTACATGCGTGCTTCCGGCGCGTTGAGATGCTGGTACAGGTTCAGCACCAGGTTGTTCGACACGATCGAGTCGCCGGTGGCGAAGAACGCGACCAGGCGGTGGATCAGGTGCTGGTCGGCCGGCGACATCTTCTGGTGCAGGTCGGTGATGTCGATCTGGAAATTGATCTCTTCCACCGTCCAGGTGTTCTTGATCGCGTTGCGGTACATCTCGTAGAAGTCCGGGTAACGCATCGGACGCAGGGTCAGCTCGAAACCAGGGTCCAGGAGCATCGGGCGCCGCCCTTGCACAGGAGTGAGTGAAGAGGAGTGAGAAGTGAGAGTAGCGGCCTGATCGATATCGGCTGACGAAGACATTTGGATTTTCCTTATTGGCTTTCTTTGTCCAGAGGAGAAATTGAGTAGACACTCATCTTCTGGAGGGGAAATGCATTACCGGCAAACCATCATCTGGCAAAAAACGATGCATCTGACGTTGGCGATATACCGGCTGGCACCACTGCTGCCGCGCGAGGAGGTCTACGGCATGCGTAGCCAGCTCACCCGGGCCGCCACCTCGGTACCGGCCAATATCGCCGAAGGTTGGACCCGTGAATCGAGCGCAGAGAAAGCACACTTCCTTGCCATCGCACACGGATCATTGGCTGAACTCGAAACTCTTTTGACCTTATGTGAACAGCTCGACTGGTTTCCAGTTGACCAGACTGCGGTACCCCGTAGCCTGATCAACGAAGCCAGCCGCATGCTGACCACCCTGCGGAGGAGGAGAAGGAGCGAGAAGTGAGGAAAATAACGAGAGAATGCAGCGCTTGCTTTGTTCCCTCTCACTCCTCGCGCCTCTTAACTCACTCCCGCTTTACTGGCAGGCCTCGCAGGCTTCCGGGTTTTCCAGCGAGCAGGCCACGGCTTCGACCGGGGTGTAGCTGCTGACCGTGGTCTTGGCGATCTTGGTGGCCGGACGCGAACGCAGGTAGTAGGTGGTCTTGATGCCCTTCTTCCATGCGTACATGTACATGGACGACATCGCACCGATGTTCGGGCTTTCCATGAACAGGTTGAGCGAGGCCGACTGGTCGATGTAGGCACCGCGGTCGGCGGCCATGTCGATCAGCGAGCGCATCGGCAGTTCCCAGGCGGTGCGGTAGATATGCCGCAGGGTTTCCGGGATCTGCGGCAGGTTCTGGATGGAACCGTCAGCGAGCTTGATCGCATCGCGCATTTCCGCCGTCCACAGGCCCAGCTGCTTCAGTTCGGCCACCAGGTGGCGGTTGATCTGCAGGAAGTCGCCGGACAGCGTCTCGCGCTTGAACAGGTTGGACACCTGCGGCTCCACGCATTCGTAGCAGCCGGCAATCGAGGCGATGGTGGCAGTCGGGGCGATGGCGATGATCAACGAGTTGCGCAGGCCGTGCTGCTTGATGCGCTCACGCAGGGCGTCCCAGCGCGCGGTGTCTTCCGGCACCACATTCCAGGCGTCGAACTGCAGCTCGCCGTGGGCGGCGCGGGTATCGTTGAACGAGGGGTGTTTGCCACGTTCCTGGGCCAGCTCGCAGGACACTTCCAGGGCGTGGAAGTAGATGGTCTCGGCGATCTTGGCCGACAGCGCGCGGGCCGGTTCCGAATCAAACGCCAGGCGCTTGCGGAAGAACACGTCCTGCAGGCCCATGCAGCCCAGGCCAACCGGGCGCCAGCGCAGGTTGCCGCGGCGGGCGGTTTCAATCGGGTAGAAGTTCAGGTCGATCACACGGTCGAGCTGGCGCACGGCCAGGCGCACGGTCTCGGCCAGCTTCTCGAAATCGAAGTCGCCGTGTTCGTCGATGTGGTTGCCCAGGTTGATCGAACCCAGGTTGCAGACCGCGGTCTCGTCGTTGGAGGTGATCTCCAGGATCTCGGTGCACAGGTTGGACAGGTGGATCACGTTGCCGGCGCGCAGGGTCTGGTTGCTGGCCAGGTTGCACTTGTCCTTGAACGTCATCCATCCATTGCCGGTCTCGGCCAGGGTGCGCATCATCCGCGAGTACAGCTTGCGGGCGGATACGCTCTTGCGGGCCTTGCCCTGCATTTCAGCCTGTACATAGGCCTGCTCGAAGGCCGGGCCGTACAGGTCGGTGAGCTCGGGCACCACGCGCGGGTCGAACAGCGACCATTCCTGGTCGGCCTCCACGCGCTGCATGAACAGGTCCGGCACCCAGTTGGCCAGGTTGAGGTTGTGGGTACGGCGCGAATCGTCACCGGCGTTGTCGCGCAGCTCGAGGAAGTCCTCGATGTCGGCGTGCCAGGTTTCCAGGTAGACGCAGGCCGCGCCCTTGCGCTTGCCGCCCTGGTTGACCGCTGCCACCGACGAATCCAGCGTCTTCAGCCACGGCACGATGCCGTTGGAGTGGCCGTTGGTGGACTTGATCAGCGAGCCACGCGAACGCACGCGGGTATAGCTGACGCCGATGCCGCCGCTGAACTTGGACAGCTGGGCGATGTCGGCATAGCGGTCGTAGATGGATTCCAGCGAGTCCTGCGGCGAATCCAGCAGGAAGCACGAGGACAGCTGCTCGTGGCTGGTGCCGGCATTGAACAGGGTCGGGCTGGACGGCAGGTAGTCCAGGCTGCCCAGGCGCTGGTACAGCGCCAGTGCCTCGGGCACGTCCTCGCTCAGCGCGCTGGCGATGCGCAGGAAGAACTGCTGCGGGGTCTCGATGACCTTGCGCGTATGCGGATGCCGCAGCAGGTAGCGGTCATACATGGTGCGCAGGCCGAAGTAATCGAAGTTCAGGTCGTAGCCCGGGTCGATCGCATCGTTGAGCTTGCGTGCATTGACCTGCACGAAGTTCAGCAGGCGGTCGTTGATCAGGCCCACTTCGTGGCCACGGCCCACCGACTGCGAGAACGCATGGATTTCCTGCCCGGAGACTTCCTTGGCGATGAAGTTGGCCAGCAGGCGCGCGGCCAGGCGGCCGTACTCGGGCTCTTCGCCGATCAGCAGGGCGGCGGTACGGATCGACAGCTCGTCCAGTTCCTGGGTGCTGGCGCCGTTGTACAGGCCGGAGATGGTGCGCGTGGCCACCCGCATCGGGTCCACCGCGTGCAGGCCTTCGCAGCAACGCTGGATGGCACGGACAATCTTGTTGAGGTCTACCGGCTCGGTGCTGCCATTGCGCTTGGTCACGCTCATGGCGGTGGCGGTCGGCGGCGGGGTCAGTTCAAAACCGGCTTCAGCCGGAGCGACGTCAGTATGAGTGGCAGTCACGACGATGGTGTCCTTGCAAACGTTATGCACGCAGCTCCTGCCCGCGCAGGAAGCAGAGCCGGTACGGAGCAGCGAGCATGGAAGGACGGCGTCGCAGCAGCCGCGACTGCCCGCGACCCAGGGTCGGCAGCAGTACGGCACCACGTCACCAGCCGTCTTCCCCTCGAAGACACCGCAGCCGGCACCACGCGGTGTGCATCGCGTGGCTGTCGGCAGGTCTTCGGACTCATGGGCAGGAAGGCGGGGGCCTTCTCCTACTCCGCCGCTTCCCAAGGCCTGTGCCTCAGTGCTGTTGGCGGGGTCGTTCCCAATTACCGCTGCGGGGCAGTGCCGGACTAGCCTTGAAGGCATCACCGGCTTCCCTATTAATCCGACGGAAAATTCCGCCAGAACCGACGGGGCACAAGATAGTGGGGGTGTATGACAGGGTCAACACCAAATCTAGTATTTCTTTGCCAAGCCTTGCGGCACAAGGCCTGGACTGTCCGGCGCCCGGGCCGGACACTGCAGCCCGCTCGAACGGAGTGCGCAGTCAAGCCTTTTACAGAGTTTTTTTGTAGGGAAACCGCCTGAGTTGATAGCGTAAATTTCTGATGAAATTCCGGACGTGACTTCCGGCCTGCGCCAGCTGCGACAGGAGCCGCCAAGCTGCGTCCATGTTCACGGCAAGGGATCCATGCCATGCGCCTGTCTTCCATCGCGGTCTCGCTTACCCTGCTGCTGCCGCTGGCGGCCCAGGCCGGCACGGTCAAGGCGCCTGAGCTGTCCGCCGATCAATGCGGCGTATCCACCGACTACAACGTGCTGGTCGACGGCGGCGGCATCTGGCTGCGCCGCAATACGCTGCCCATGCGCGAGATCGTCTTCCACGACGGCCAGCTGAGCATCGACAACCGCATGCAGACGGTATCGCCCGCCGATGCACAACGTCTGCGCGCACTGGAGGATGGCGTGCGTCGGCTGATGCCGGCGGTGACCGGCATCGCCACCGAGTCCGTTGGCATCAGCTTCGATACGCTGGACTCGGTTTACGAAGGCCTCACCGGTAACGCCAACTCCCGCAAAGTGCGCAAGTTGCGCAAGGAGGCCGAGCGCTTTGTCGAACAGACCATCGGCCGCGGCCGCTGGGACCAGGACCTGTTCAATGAAGGTTTCGAAGCACGGGTGCAGGATGCCGCCGAGAGCCTGAGCAGCTCCATCGCCCGCAGCATGCTGTGGGCGGTATTCACCGGTGGCGGGGACAAGCTGGATGCGCGCGCAGACAAACTCGACGCCGAACTGGAGCAGCGTCTGGAAGGGCGCGCTGCCGCCCTGGAGCAGCACGTGCGCTCGCTGTGCACGCAGGTACAGGCGCTGGATAGGCTGCAGTCTGCACTGGAGTTCCGCCTCGATGGCCAGCCACTGCAGATGATGCGCGTGAGCGGCGATGACGCGACGATGGCGGTGCGCGAAGACCGCCAGGACGACAGCATTCCGTTACCCGCGCGGTAAAGCCCACCTCCTGTAGTGGGGGGGCGCGGCAGGGCGGGCCGGGCGCCCCCCCCCCCACAGCGGCCCAACACGGGGCGCCGCCAAGCAGACCCCACACACAGGCGGGGAGCAAGACG